>NZ_JBALOX010000031.1:0-32631 GCF_036965165.1 Bacillus sp. JJ1521
AAAAGAAAATCGCTTTTCCTGCGTGTCAGAACAATTGCTCACGTATTAACTACATACGTTCCGCTACTCAAAGCTGCGCCGCCTCGAACTTTCGACGCACAGGAAGTGCTAGTGCAGACGTTGCGACAGGACGTCGCGCTCTTAGCCTGCTTCATCCCCCACAGATTGTTAGTTGAGGCCCACACGATGTGGGTCACGAAGACGTTGCCACAGGACGTGGCGTTCTTAGTCTTTGTTCACTTAATCAGGCTTTTACTGGCAATTTGCCCTCCGTGAGGGCTTAGTGCCAGTTAATGTTGAAAAATTTCCTTTAAAAATCTGTGGCATCTGCCGGAGGCTTTAATTTTATTCAGTCAAAAAGTACTACTCCCCGCATAAATTAGTAGTACGTCTTACTTTCAACATAGGAGAGCACATATGAGAAAAACATGGTTGTTAGGTTTTGGCTTTTTTAGCATTAGTCTTGGATGGTCTTTGTATAATGGATTTGTTCCTTTTTTTCTAGATAATTTCATTACGAGTACAGCTTTGATCGGTTTTCTGATGACGATCGATAATTATATCGCTCTCTTTTTACAGCCATATATCGGGCAGCTAAGCGACCGAACTCGGACGCGTTTTGGGCGCAGGATGCCTTATCTACTTATCGGTGTCCCACTTGCGGCCCTGTTTTATACACTTATTCCCCTTCACACTGGCTTAGTGTCCTTGCTCATTTTCATGTTATGTATGAACTTATCAATGGCGATATTTCGTTCCCCTACGATTGCCTTAATGCCAGATATCACCCCTGAACCTGAACAGACAAAGGCAAATGGAATTATCAATTTTATGGGTGGCTGTGGCGCTATTCTTGCGTTAAGTATAGGCTCATATTTATTTAGCATTGACGAGACAATTCCATTTATCGCCGTTTCTATTTTCTTTTTAGTATCATTGTGGATTGTTTTTAAAAATATTAAAGAACACCGCGATACACTCTCTTATTATGAAACAACGGTCCCTAAAATTAATTACAGGGAAGAATTAAACTCTACAACGATATACTTGTTAGCCGCTATCTTTTTTTGGTTTATTGCTATTATGGGGATGGAAGCTTTGTTTACACTCTACGGAGTGAACGAATTAGGACTTTCAAAAAGTGCCTCAGCGTTTTCGTTAGCTTTTTTTCCATTAAGCTTTGTGATTTCAGCCATTCCAAGTGGCCTTTTGGGTGCAAAATTTGGTAAGAAAAATGTGATTGTCATTGGAGTTATTGGGTTAATCGTTTCATTTTTGCTTTTGAATTGGGTGGATTCAGTCTTTTACTTAAGGGCGATCTTATTTTTGGGTGGAATTTTTTGGGCGTTTGTTAATATTAATGCGTACCCTCTCATTGTTTCTACAGGGAGTGAAAAAAGCTTCGGAACGCGAACCGGGCTGTATTATTTAGTTTCCTCACTGGCAGCCATTACTTCACCGCCAACCCTTGGATATTTAATTGACTTGTTTGGGTTTAGTGTGTTGTTTCTTGCAGCAGCTGGAAGCTTGATTGTTGCACTGGTATTTATTAGCAAGGTGAAAGAGCATGAAAACCAAACGCTTGGCTCATAGTAGTGGTTTTAAATATATTGGTGAAAATGCGTGTTAACTGGCAACAGTTTTAACATGCATTTTTTTTGATGTTTTAACCCATAGACTTTTTTAGTGTTTTCTGTTAAAGTAGATAAATAGTTACCCTCGTTAACTATTACCTAAGGTAACTATCAAAAAAGGAGTGATCTCCAATAAAAACTTTTCAATTGTTTTTTCAACAACTAACACAAATGTACCGTCCTTTTGAAAGTAGGCTTAACACTGAACTTGGTAAACATCAGCTTTATCGAGCACAATGGTCTATTATGTATTACATTGTGAATTTTGGTTCTCCAACCCTCGTTGAAATTTCCAATTACCTTAGTGTCGAGAAACCAACCGTTACTAGAACCATTAACCGACTTGAGGAACTTGGATATGTAGAACACATTCCCGGGAAAGACAAGCGAGAAAAAAGAATGCAGCTTACCGATCTCGGTCAAAAGGTATATATAGATATTCGGAAGACAGTCGATGAATTTGAACAAGAAATTATTAGGGGAGTTTCTGATAAGGAGTTGCTTGAAGCTGCCCGTGTCATGAAAACAATACGCGACAATTTAATAAAGTAGGGAGAGTATTTACATGGACAATCAAAAATTATGGACAAAGGATTTTATCATTGTTTCCTCCATTAATTTTTTCTTAACGTTTGTTTTTTATTTATTGGTTGTCATCATTGCGGTTTATGCGGTTGATGAATATGGTGCTTCTACGAGTCAAGCCGGTCTTGTCACTGGAATCTTTATTGTCGGAACACTCATTGGTCGCCTTTTTATCGGACGTTTTATTGATCTGATTGGCCGTAAAAAAACATTGTTTATAGGTTTGGTTTTATTTATCCTCACAACCTGCTTATACTTCGTACATGCAGGAATCACTTTTCTACTCATTAATCGGTTCATTCACGGTATCACACTTGGGATCGCCAGTACCGCAACTGGTACAATTGTTGCACAAATCATTCCACCAAGACGTAGGGGTGAAGGAATTGGTTATTTTAGTATGAGTGCGACATTAGCAACGGCAATTGGTCCATTTATCGGATTATTTATGTCTCAGCATACAAGCTACCAGGTTATCTTCAGTCTATGTCTTGTAATTGGCGTCATAGGTCTACTTACTTCATTAATTCTTTATGTACCACCACTTGAAGCACAAACAAATCAAACTCAAGAGAAACATGGCTTCCGGATTGCTGATTTCGTGGAACCTAAGGCACTTCCAATCGCATTTGTTACTTTTGCGATTTCACTTTGTTATGCAAGTGTCCTTTCATTTATCAATTTTTATGCGATTGAAATTGATTTAGTAACAGCCGCAAGCTTTTTCTTCCTTGTCTATTCAATTGCGGTACTTATTTCACGTCCTTTCACTGGACGCTTAATGGATATAAAAGGGGCAAACTATGTCATGTATCCGGCCTTTTTTATCCTTGCGTTTGGGATGTTTCTCTTAAGTATTGCTCATAATACCATCACACTTCTTTTAGCCGGAGCACTTATTGGGCTAGGTTTTGGGAATATGCAGTCTTGTACTCAGGCTGTTGCGGTGAAGCTAACACCAGCTCATCGAATGGGACTTGCGACATCAACTTTCTACATTTTTTTAGATGCAGGTCTAGGTTTCGGTCCTTATTTATTAGGATTTCTTGTTCCTTTTACAGGGTACAGCAAACTGTACTCCATCTTAAGCATCGTTGCTTTAGGAAGTATTGTTCTTTACTTTTATATGCATGGAAAGAAAGAAACTGCAGTTCGAAAAAGTCAAACAGCATCAATATCAATGTAAAAAAGAAGCCTTGGCCAACGCAATTGTTGGGCAAGGCTTCTTTTAGTTTCTAGCTTCAGGCGCCAATGGCTCGAGGTCATAAGCCCATATGCAGGTGCCTTGTGCTTTTCTTAGCTTTGGATTCCGTCCATGACAAAGCTGACTAGGGTTTCTGCTTCTTGGTCGATATCCATTGTGTCTTGGGGGAAAAGAACAAAATTCGTGACGAGAAAACCTCCGAATACTGTCATTAACATTTTTAACAATGTTTTTGTAGGTATATCTTTTATTTCTCCGCGCTCCTTAAACAACTCAATTGCTAGAGAGATACGCACTACCACACTATCCGCAAAAAATGGTGCAATTTCTTGACGTAATGAGTCACTATATAATAATTCCTTCACAATAATTTGAAAGATTTCTCTATTTTCGAACACGAATTCAATCCTATTTTTAAAGAGCCTTTTTAAAAAGTCTTCAAAATGAAGAGTCTCTTCGGTTAACACTACCTTAAAAACATTTTCCGCCATTCCAGGCAACGCCTCTTTTAGAAAAGGAAGGATGACAGATAGCAATAAATTATCCTTCGTGCCATAATGACGAAAAATAGTCCCTTCTGCAACTCCAGCCGCTTTAGCAATCTCGTTTGTTGATGTATTCGCATACCCTTTTTCCGCAAACATTTGGATTGCTGTTTCTATGATTTTCTGTTGTTTATCAGTTTGTTTTTTCGATAATTTGGTTTGTTCAATTAAGGCATCTAATAGATTATCCTTAGACAATTTCCTTCACTTCCTTAGTTACAATGCGCGGTATTTCTTCAACGCAAATACGTTTAAGATGATAAAAATTGTTGCGAATATGACTAATGCTAAAAGGTTCAAACTTATATCTGCGAATCCTAAACCTTGATACATAACGCCCTTTAATGCATCGGCAGCATAGTAGAGCGGCATTACTTTCGCAATTGCTTGAAGCCAGTTTGCCATTCCTTCAAGTGGTATGATGCCCGAAAAAAAGATTTGCGGAATAACTGCCACTGGAATAAACTGTACCATTTGGAATTCCGAAGCCGCAAAAGCAGATAGTAATATCCCTAACGATAACGCAACTAGTGCTAAAAGCAGGTTAATGACAAGTACATTCCAAATCGAGCCGACTAAGGTCACATCTAATACCGTAATGGCGAAAAAGACAACGATCATTGTTTGGATAATCGCGAAGATCCCGAACCCGACTAGATAGGCTGTGACAATTTCCCCTCTTCGAATCGGTGTTGACAATAATCGTTCCAACGTTCCAGTCGTTCTTTCTTTTAACAATCCAATTCCAGAGATAAGGAATACGAAAAAGAAGACAAAGAAGCCAATTAAAATAGGGCTTAGCACATCAAAAAAGACCGTTTCATCGCTACCGTACACATAGTTTGTTTCAAATTCTATTTTGGGCATTAGGTCTTGGTTCGGCATTTGACTGACCAGTTTTTCCTGTGCTTGTGCGGCAAATACTTGATTCACCTTCATTTGTAAAGCTTTAGCCGAAGTTGGATCATTATTTTTTAGAGTAAGCACGATTTTATCATTTTCCATTACAAGCAATCCATCAAGCTCGTTTTCAAGAATCGTTTCCTCAGGTGCATTCGCTTGATCAAATTCCACGATGTCAAAATCATGATCTTTAAGTGCTTCTAAAAGTGGTTCATCAACATCCACAACTCCCAAGGTTGGTTCTACTGAATCCCCATTAAACATGACATACATAAGCGACAGGATTAAAAGTGGGGCAACAAATAATAAAGCCAACGTCCGCTTGTCACGAAGCAGCTGCTGAAAGATTCTTTTGATAAGTGCGATGATTCTCATTGTCTTGCCCTCCCCGCATGTAAAAATACCTCGTCAAAATTATTTGCCTGATATATTTCCTTCAATTCTGTTGGTGTACCTCTAGTTAATATTCGACCATCACGGACCATTGCAATATAATCGCATCGTTCCGCTTCTTCCATGACATGCGTTGTGACGATGATTGTTTTTCCTTCTTCTTTTAATCGGATTAATTCATTCCAAATATTGAGTCTCAACTCAGGGTCAATGCCAACAGTTGGTTCATCTAAAATAAGCATTTTCGGATTTTGAATCAAGGCGATGGCTAGTGACAAACGGCGCTTCATCCCGCCAGAATACGCGGAAACCTTTTTATTTAAATCATCGGTAAGATTAACGAGCTTTGAAGTATATTCAATTCGTTCTTTTGTTTGAGTCCGATTTAACTTATAAAGTGAAGCAAAAAATGCGAGATTTTCCTTCCCCGTTAGTTCTGTGTAAAGTGCATCAGATTGGGCCATGTAGCCGATATCCTGCAACAGCTCCAAGTTCGGCATTTTCTTTCCTAACACTTGAATAGATCCATCGTCAGGTGCGTCCATCCCTACAATCATTTTGACCAATGTTGTTTTCCCCGCTCCTGATGGCCCAATAAATCCATAAATAGTTCCTTCCTCAATAGCAAGATTGATTTCATTTAACACGACTTTTTTTCCAAAGCTTTTACTTACTTTTTCAATTTCTACCGTATTGGTCATTAAATTGTCCTCCTCTTAAACGAAAATAAAGTGAGTGATTACTCACATTATGCTCCTGTTTTTTATATCAGTCAAGACAAAAATGAGTGTTCGCTTACAAAAATATTTTTATTCTAGGACATCCATACAGGCACATTGTTCTTCTTGTTCATACGATACATTGAGGGAGGTGACAACCATGGACTTGCTACAATTTTTAAATGAAAACTATTATATGTTGGTTCCTGCTCTTTGGGTGATTGGATATTTCCTTAAGGCAACGCCTTCTATTCCGAATTGGTCGATTACATGGATCCTATTAGGAGTTTCTTTAGTAGGAGGCACATTTTTCTACGGGTTTACTGCAGAGGCTCTCTATAATGGAGTGATTGCAGCTGGGGTTGCGGTATTTGGACATCAATTATTCAAACAGACAGTTGAGGCAAGAGCGGCAAAAAAATAAAGCACAATAACGCACTAATATATTTTCCATCCAAAAGTAAAACGCTTGGGTTTTTTTCCAAGCGTTTTTTCTAGTGTATGGGAATCAGACCAAACATCTAAAAACCCTAAAATTTAATTTGTCTTTGTATTTACTTACGATTTGTTGATGCTGTTCAAGAATTTCATAATGTTTTTCCTGTATTTGATTTGAAAGCATAAAATCATTTGCATACATAACGTCCTGCGGAACAGATTGATGCATATGCTTTTCAACTGTCACATGGCGAAAGCCTGATTTTTGGAAATAGTTTCGCCAGTCTTTCTCTGTTAAAAGTTTTGAGACACCGTAGAAATCACAAATAAACTGTTTTTCCTTTTTTGTAAAAGGAAGTGGCTCAGCTGTCATCTCAATCGCTAATAGAACACCATTTGGTTTTAGTACCCTTTTATATTCTGACAGACTTACAGGTATGTTTGTAAATGCTGTTACCGACTCCGAGAGAATAAAATCAAATGTCTCATTTCCAAAAGGTAAATTTTCGGTCCGTCCTTCAACGACATTAATTGGTAAGTGCGAGGAACGGAATCTTTGTTTCGCCTTATCAATCATCACTTTATTGCTATCCAAAGCTGAAACTTTACACTTATATTGCCTGAAAATGTATGCGGATGTTTGTCCTGTTCCACAGCCGACATCAAGGATTACTGTTTTACGATTCATTTTTTCTCTTGCTAATAATTGCTCGGTAAGTTGTAATCCTCCAGGGTGAGCACCCCCAACTCCATATGTGGCTAAACTATCAAGATATGTGTAGTTCATATATACTCCACCTATTCATTATTTTTTCATAAACATGGATAGGAAAGGGGTTACTTGACTATATATTTTTCTCATTTGTCCCGCTGTAGAAGATACCTTATTAAAATCAAGCTTTCCGTCGGGTGTTTGAAAATGAGACATCAGGCTAGGAGTATTTGATGACCGAGAATTACCAAATAGTCTTTGTTGTCTACTTGGATGGTTAGGTCTGAAAGGAATCGGACGTCTTGGTCTTCCATAAAACATTTTTCATCTCCCCCCTCTTCTAATTAATTTCGTTTTTATGAAAGTCGTTATGAAAAAGTTTATGATTGAAGGACATTTCTGTGTCATTATAAACGTGAAGTGTCCTTCAATGTAAATATTAGTACTACTATCTAATTATTATCTTACTAACCTACCACCAGAATGCCCCTACTAGGGCAATACCCGCAATCGCACCGATAGCAAGACCTGCTCCAAACCCACCGAATCCCCAGCCAAAACCATAGCCAAATCCACCAAAGTTTCTTCTTGGACCTAAAGGTTGAAGAAACACACGATCACCTGTTACACGATGAATAACCCCTCTGTGTATTCTTCCATCTCGCATTCTAATTTCAACAGCTCTTCCTCGGTATCTATGACATAAAGAATGAAAATGTCCGAAAGACATCAAATCACCTCCAAACCCATTGTGATACTTAATATTGTATGAATTAATTAGAGTTTCGTAGAGGTCAGATGCACTAGGACAAGTGCGGAAATATTACTTCGAATGCAAAAATAAAAAGGCGACAATTTCTTGCCGCCTTTTTGGATTTATATTTGAATTTCTAATTTATTTTCCTTTCCATGATGGTAGAAACTTCTTTGAAGCCAAGGTCCTCATAGATCTTTTTTGCAGGGTTACCTGAAAACACATTCAATTGTACCTTGTTTAACCCCTCGTTTCTTATATAATTAAATGCTTCATTACATAGTTTCTTAGCTATCCCTTTATTACGATACCTAGGCAAGACATAGATTTCTGGTATGACCCCAATCATTTCATCCGTATTGACATCAACTGTACTTCCTACAGCAATCCAGCCTATAATTCTATTATTTTCTATACCGAGTAAATAATATCCACCATTCGACAAAAATGGTGATATCAATTCTAAAGCTTTTCTTCTCCTTGGTTTGACATGCCCCATTGTGGCTTCTTTTAATACTTCCAAAGAATGCGAAAGTATCATTTGGGTTTCATCATTAGTTGCTTTCCGAATCTGCAATTTTAATCCTCCTTTGTATAGAAGTACCAATATTTATGTTTGTATTCTAAAATCATTCAGAGTATTCCTTTTCCAACAAAAAAAAGAAAATCCCTGGATGAACGAGCTGAGGATTTTCTTTAAGATTAGGCAGGTATAACATATCACGAACAAATAAAAGCGTTAATTCCTTTGTGGATTAACGCTTCCTTTTTCCCAATAGTGTTCAATGGTTTTTATACCAGACGAACCAGCCTTTATCTTTGCTTTTTGATACAAAGATTTGACCGTCTGATGCAACGTCACTTTTTCCTTCCCATCTAGGAAAATGCAAGGTCACTAACCACGACTTATCCGCCACTTCTTGTCCACAATAATTGGAAGACATTTGGTATTCCTTTGCCACCTTTTCATCTAAAGGTTGCGCTGTTACGACTTCCCAATCAGCGTAATGATTTAAGTAATCACTTTCTCCAAATGTGCGAGGGATAATGGTTTCTAATGCCTTTAAGAGTTCATCTTTATAAATAATCGTTGTATTCTCTAATTGGCTCACATTTGGGCATTCAACATTGGCTTGTGCACCGACTTGGTATGGGAAAAAGATGACAAGAGTAAGCAGGGATATTACTATTTTTTTCATATACTTCACCTCAAGTAGTAATATCCCAGTATTTAACATAAACTATGCATACAGATCATTAATAATTTTCATTAGGTCTGCTAGATCTTCAAGTAACAGATTTTTACTTTTTTCAATTTTCACAAGTTCTGTGTATCTTTTTACTTGAATAATGGCTTCTTCAGCTTGATCCTTTTGGTTAAGTAGTATATAAGATCTTGCCAACGCTTCGTACCCATACGCAATATAAAATGAGGCTAACTCCCCATTTTTACTGATTTCTACACAACGCTCTGCATAGTATAAAGCCTGTTCTCCGTGTTCAGCTACTGCATAAACCCTTGAAAGTTGCCAATACCCTATCGATAGATTTTGATCAGTATGATCTTGCACCTGCGTCCAGTGCCAAAATGAAGTATGGCATAGGTGAATCATTTCCTCAGTTTCATTTTTCGTACGATCAGATTTTTCAAGTAAGTCCCACACTTTGTTGAAGCATTCTGTTGCTAACTGCTTATGATTTAAATTACTCATTTCATTTTCCTCTTTCCTTACTTGGCTTCGTTCTCTGCTTCCCATTTTGCAACTTCTTCCCTGACACGTGGTGCGACTTCTTTTCCTAATAATTCGATGGAACGCATGACGTCTTCGTGTGGCATTGTTCCAACAGGACAATGCAGCATAAAACGGGTAACTCCTACATTTTTACGTAAGTCAATAATTTTATTGGCAACATACTCAGGGTCACCAACATATAACGCCCCCTCAAAGCTTCGGGCAAAATCAAAACTTTCACGAGTATATGGACCCCATCCGCGCTCTTTTCCTAATTTAGTCATCGCTTGGGCGGTTGATGGGAAGAATTTTTCCGCAGCTTCTTCCATCGTTTCTCCAACAAACCCGTGGGAATGAGAGGCCACCGCTAATTTTGAAAAATCATGCCCTGCATGAGCAACAGCCCTTTTATATAATTCAACAAGTGGTGCAAATTGAACTGGCCTACCGCCGATGATCGCTAAGACCAGTGGCAATCCTAATAAACCTGCGCGAACTACTGATTCTTGGTTTCCTCCACTTCCAATCCAGATTGGTAATGGATCTTGAACAGGTCGTGGATAGATTCCAAGATTATTGATGGATGGGCGATGTTTACCTTGCCAAGTTACTTTCTCTGACCTTTGAATGTGAAGCAGCAGATCTAATTTTTCTTCAAAAAGCTCATCGTAATCCTTTAAGTCATACCCAAATAGTGGGAATGATTCGATGAATGAACCCCTTCCTGCCATGATTTCAGCACGGCCATTTGAAATGGCATCAAGCGTTGCGAAATCCTGAAACACACGAACCGGGTCGGCAGACGAAAGCACAGTAACCGCACTTGTAAAACGAATTTTCTTCGTTTGTGATGCTGCCGCTGCAAGCACCATTGCAGGAGCTGAAGCTGCGTAATCCTCCCGATGATGCTCCCCTACTCCAAATATATCCAAGCCTACTTGGTCCGCAAGCACAATTTCCTCGACAACCTCACGAATTCTCTGTGCATGACTGATGACCTCACCTGTTTTCGGATCCGGTGTTGTCTCAACAAAAGTACTAATTCCTATTTCCAATGTCTGTACCCCCAATTTTTATTTCATCAATATTTTAACTACCTCTATTATTTATTAATGTTAGTTTCGTTGCAAATTTTTAGGATTAGGCAGTGGGGTCTAATTCGAGTTGGTCGCTAAATTACATACAATGAAATTTGAATATCATAAAATCTACCAAAATGGAATATTGTAGTATAATTGTAAAACTTTTTACTATATAATACGTATAATATATACAAAGCATTTCTTTGATTTATCCCTTATACCAATTCTAGTAGGAGTGATGAAAATGCAATTAGTTCCTGAAAAACTTCGTGAACCACTCTCGAATTTCAAGTTCACCTTATTTGAAACTGAATCTCTCAGCACATTTTTCTCTGCATTCCGACTTAAAAGTTATTGCCTACTTTTACTCTCCCCTATTGGATTAGGAGCATCAGCATACTTGGCTCAAATGTCATTTGAAGCTGGATCACTCGGTACTTCGATCGGATTGTTTTTACTAAGTCTATTAGTCTTACTACCTTGGACACTCGTACCTATCGCATTTCTATTTACAACCTTCCGCGCGAAAAAATGGCAACGCATACTTTCTTGGGCATATGTGGGCTTGCTCATCGCATCTTATATATATTGGTTAGTTTTCTTTTAAATAACGGAAGCCTTTTAATCCATTGAAGGACTTTTCGTGCGGTCCCTAGCTCCGTTCGGTCCTTCATAACGCCAATGAAGGACTTTCCGCGTGGATCCCGGCATCTTTTGGTCCTTCATAACCACGATGAAGGACTTTCCACGCGAGTTCTAGCTCCGTTCGCTCCTTCATAACCCCGATGAAGGACTTTCCGCGTGGGTCCCGCCTCCGTTCGGGACTTCATAACCCCAATGAAGGATTTTCCGCGTGGATCCCAGCTTCGTTCGGGACTTCATAACCCTGATGAAGGACTTTACGCGCGAGTTCTAGCCACTTTCAGTCCTTCATTAACCAGATAACTACTTTTTTCTCAAATCCTTCAACTGCGGTTGGGACAAGAACCCACCTACTTCCAAGCCTTCCGTATCTCATGCGCGGCAAGCTTTGGCTGACGCTCTCGGGTGAAGAGTCCTTTACGGTTGAGGATGACTCGTTTTGGGTTTTGACTTGTTTTGAAGTCAGAAAGCACCCAAATATGAGCTCCGATTGTAAATGGTTTGGATTCGATAATTTTATATTGTCTTGTTACCATTTCAGCTTGGTATTCTTCTGAGAATAGTTCAGGTGGATCCATATGCATTCCCGCAATTGCATCTGCACCAAACTCCGTAACCATGACAGGCTTTCCAAATAATTCATAGCAACGATCTAGTTTTTCACTTAATAACTCACACGCCTCATCTAATAAACCAGGCTGTGTGTACCAGCCATAATAGCGGTTGAGACAAACAAAATCATAATACTTCAGTGCAACATCCTCCTCCACGTCTAGGCAATTTACAATCGTTATCGGACGGCTATCATCCACCCCCTTGGCATGGTCATATAGCGCTTTATAAAAACCATCCGCCGAAGGAACAAACGTATTTCCTTCATTTGCAAGGCTCCATGCGATAATACTCGGATGGTTTTTATCACGATTGATCATTTCGGTAATCACTCGTTTTGCTTTCGCTTCAATTTCATTATTATAATGGCTCTCCACAAAACCAACGAAAGGTGTTTCACCAATTACGAGGATTCCATTTTCATCACAATAATTTAGAAACTCATCACTGTATGGATAGTGCGAGGTACGAATGGAATTTCCACCTAGCCAATTTAAGAGATTCATATCCTTTACAATTACCGCTGGGTGCATTCCTTTTCCTAAAACAGCGAAATCCTCATGAAGTCCAACTCCTCTCATAAAAATGGGCTCACCATTTAATAAGAGTTGGCTTCCCTCTATCGCAATCGTACGGATTCCGACCTTGAGGATATATTGATCAATCTCCTCGTCTTCTATTGTTAATACAATCTGCAACGGATACAAATGAGGATCTTTTATAGACCAAAGCCTAGCATCTTTGACCATAATCTTCCCGGTAATCGATTCTTCGTCATCCATGTACAAATTTTGTTCCGCCTCTCCAAGCCTTACCTTCACCTTACCTACAAATGGCTGATTAAGCTTGATTGAAAAATCAATCTCTCCATCTATATCACCCACAATGTTTGTACGAACTGAAACATCTTCTATAAATGTTTTGGAAACAACTACTAAACTAACTGGGCGGCTAATGCCCCCATAAGGAAAGAAATCATAATAATTTCTAGGAAACTGCCCCTTATGTCCGTTCTTTTGAATGATTTGTTCGTGCTCGACCTCTCCAGCAGGCAAACTATCAGGTTTTATTCTTACGTCCACCGAAATTGTAACCTTATTTATTCCATTCCAATCGATATGTTCTGTTACATCAAAGCTAAAAGGCAGATGTCCGCCTTCATGATCACCCATTAATTCCCCATTAAACCAAACACGGGAATAATAGTTTGCCGCCCCCATTCGTAAGAAAATTCGATTCTCTTTATAGACCTTTGGAATCATTACTTCCTTCTCATACCATCCTGTTTCAAAGAAACGAGATAAATCCTGGTGTTGTTCATTCCAGCTTGCTGGAACCGCAATTTCGTAGTCTGCCGGAATCGCTTGCTGCCACCCCTTCTGCTCCCCAGCATTCGTTTCATCCTTTGCAAATTTCCAAAACCCATCTAGTGAAATTTCACTTCGGTATTGATTAGTCTGTGGATATAACATTTTTCTTCCTCCTTTTAACCCCATAAAAGAAAGTAGCTGACGCGCAGAATACCGAGTCAGCTACAATCCCATTTTTTTATTACTTATTGTTTTCGATAATTTTTTTCGCTTCTTCTACCATCCATTTCTTCACTTCGTCTACAGAAATACCGTCAAGCATGAATTTAGTAAATCCAGCCTCTAATACGTCCTTCTTAAGCTCATTTCCGTATGAAATCGCGATGTCTGAATCATAAGCACCTTTAACCTCATCATTAAATAAAGTGTTATTTAATGAATCAAGATCATAGTATTCTTCTTGACCAGCAACAAGTTCCTTAACTGTTTGTTCACCATCAGCTTCATTCCATGATGATAAACCTCTGATTTGAGATCCTTCAGCTGTTAGGTAGCGTAAGAACTTGTAAGACGCTTCCTTATTCTTAGAATTCTTTGCAAGTGCCGAGAATTCCCCTGCGATATTTGTTGATCCAAGTGGTGAATCTTCACTCATTCTTGGAACTGGAGCAAATGCTGTCTTGAACTCATGTGGATATTTCTCAACATTCCCAACATCAGCAACTGTCCAGCTTGCCGTCATAAGCATACTTGCTTCTTCATTAAAAAACTCTGTACGGTAATTTAACTCAGCACCGATTACATCTGAGAATGACTTAACGGCACCAGCCTCTTCTAAATCTCTACGCAATTGGAACCAATAATCAAATGACTTATCATCAAAAACAGGTGTCGTGTCATCAATCATATATGGATGAGACTTTTCGGAGAACAGCATTGGATTTGCATATTCACCCCAAGTATGGAAGTAAGCACCGTATGTCTTATCCTTCCCTTCACCTTTTGATAGCTTAATAGCATACTCCTTGAAATCGTCCCAAGTCCATCCAAAATCCGGAACTGGCAATCCAGCTGCATCTAAATGATCCTTGTTAAGTAATACATACCAATAGTTTGTTAAATGTGGTAATGCATACACTTTTCCATCGTAAGAAGCAGAAATCTTATAATCTTCTTTAATATTAATACCATCTTTTTCAAAATACTCATCTAGTGGCTCAAACATACCGTTTGCGGCTCTTAAGACTGCTTGGTCTACGTTTGGAATGGAGACAACGTCTACTTGCTCACCAGCAGACATTAACACGTCCATTCGCATCATATTATCAACTGCACTACCACCAGGAATTAGTACTTCCGACTTAACCTTGATGTTTGGGTTATCTTTCTCAAAGTTTGTAATGATTTGTTCGATTTTTGTTTGGTCAGAATCCCAGTTGAAGTATTTGATTTCAACTACCTCATCTTCCTTAGCATCTGATCCACTGTCTTTGGAACTTGAACCATTTGAGCTTTCTTCAGAACCTGAACATGCTGCTAATACTAGAATTAATGAAAACATTGTAAAAAGCAAAAAGCGATAACGTTTTTTCATAGCAATGTAACCCCTTTCATTATTGTTCTAATTTCTCTTTCACACACCAATAGTACCTTTTTTACTTTCAAAACGATGTGTAATATTTTTTTATAATTGTGTATTTTTTTTACGTGTTGATCGGGTAAGTTATCCTATCCCTATTTGGATAAGAGCTATCACCCTTTTACCCCGCCTAACGAAATTCCCGCAATAACATGTCGTTGTAGAATGACGAATACGATCAAAAGCGGTAGAATTGCCGAAACCGCCGCCATCATCATGACAGCATAGTTCTCACTATATTCTGTTCGGAAATACTGCATGCCCAAAGTAATTGGATATAATTTTTCATTATATAAGAAAATGAGTGGATTTTGATAGTCATTCCATACCCAAATAAATTTAATGATACCTACAGTTGCTAAAATCGGACGACATAATGGAAGGATCACCTGCCAATAGATTCGGAAATAGCCGGCCCCGTCGATTTTTGCAGCCTCAATATACTCATCACTAATCCCCATCATATATTGACGCATAAGGAAGGTAAAATATATCGAGAACATTCCCATTAGAATAATTCCTTCATGAGTGTTAAATAATCCAAACCATTTAATCATAATATACCGTGGAACTAATGTTGCTTGTTCAGGAATCATTAAAAATGAGATAAGTAAGCCAAATAGTATAGATCTACCAGGAAACTTAAGCTTCGAAAAAGAATACGCGGCCATTGATGAAACAATGAGTGTAACTAAGGTTGTGATGGATGCTATTTTAATAGAGTTGAAATAGAACATTCCGAAAGGTACATCACTCATCCATACCGCTTTAAAGTTTTCGAGAAAATTCCATCTTGTTGGTATCCATTCGATTGGGAATACCATGACATCGCTTTCAAACTTTGCCGAGGTTGAAAGCATCCAAATAAGTGGAACTAAGAATACAATGGATAGAATCCCTAAAATAAGTGTAACAACTACGCCGGAGGGATTTTTCTTCATTGCCTCCTTCAACTTGTACATAAAAATCTACCTCCTTTAGTCTACCTTCCGATTTTGGATTTTCCACATTACGATTGTTAATACTGCGACGATTACGAATAATACCCATGAAATTGCCGATGCATAACCCATTCTGAAATTTTGGAACCCTTCCTCGTAAATATAATAAACGAGTACGTTCGATGAATGGTTTGGTCCACCCTTCGTTAAAAAGGCAATAAGATCAAACACTTTAAAAGAAGAAATCATTAATGTGATTGCTAAGAAAAATGTGGTCGGACTTAACAATGGTACCGTAATTCTAATAAATTTTTGAAAGAAATTAGCTCCATCAATTTCTGCTGCTTCATAGACCTCTTCACTGATTGTACTTAAACCTGAAATATAGATAATGACAATATATCCGACTGTATGCCAAATACCAATAATGATAATCGCTGCCATTACACTATCTGTACTTCCCAACCATTTCGGAGGATTCGTAATTCCAATATTCGTTAAGAATTGGTTGATTGGTCCTAAAGATGGATGGAATAACGCTGCCCAGATTGCTGCCACCGCTACTTGTGTTGATATATAAGGAATAAAGAATGCTACTTTAAAGAAATCCTTTGCATATACCTTTGAATGAATCACAACCGCCAAAATCAATGCCAGGACCATTCCGACTGGAACCGTAAACAAGGTATATAAAAGGTTATTTTTTAAAGCCAGATGAAAGTTTTGATCACTCATTAATTTCTTAAAGTTCTCCAACCCTACAAAATTGATCGCTTCAATTCCACCGATAAAATTCCACTCTGTAAAAGCTAAAAATAAGGTGAAAAATAACGGAAATACCCCCATTAAACAGATCCCTAAAAACTCTGGTAATACAAACAGGAGCCCTGCAAGACTTTCTTTTCGCTTCTCATTCCAAAATGCCTTTTTGGGAGGAGCCATACTTGTAATCTTCGTTTCTTTATAATTGACTTCCACCTTTGTTTGCCTCCTTTACAACTTATTTCATTTTCAAAATCATTATAGGTCTTTTTTAATTACATTCGTGCTGAGGATTTTTACTTGTTTTTTTGATGAAGGTAAAAATTTTGCACAATTCAGTTCAAAATTTTCTATAATTTATAAAAATATATGACTATAATAGATTTAAAGAAAATCACAAATGGGGGGGTTAGAACGATGTGTAAAGCTATGATCATTGACGATGATGTCCCGATGCTTAAATATCTTGAAAATATTTTAAACTGGAAAGAACTTGGTATTGAAATAGTTGCTTCTACTTTCTCAAGCTTGAAAGCGTTGTCACTTTTTGACGAACTGCAGCCTGATTTGGTCATTACTGATATTGGTCTTCCCCAAATAGACGGGCTTGAGTTAGCAGTTCGTTTTAAAGAGAAGAATCCAGATGCAAGGGTAATCCTTTTAACTTGCCATGAAGACTTTTATTATGCGAAAAAAGCCATCCAAATAAATGTCGATGACTATTTAATAAAAGATGAGCTAACGAAGGAACAGCTGAAGAAAAGTGTTCTTAAATCATTAGAGAGTTTAAAAGAATCAAATGAATTCCAGGAGGCACTATACTATCAGGATACTATTGAGCATAATAAAGAACTTCTAAAGAAGTCCTTCTTGAAAAAATTAGCTGACTCAGAGTTAGGCGAACAAATTCTGTCCTTTAGCCGCAGCTTGGGGATTAATTGGAGGCATCATGATTTCATCGTTTGTAGATCGGTGATTGATTATACATCATGTAAAAATGATATGCTGCTTTCAAATCTATCAAGCCCTCAGAACCAACTGCTTTCTATTATGGAATCAGCGACAAGAGACAAGGATGAATATACAATCCTACAGGATGAAACTGAAAACATTTTTCTCATTTATAATTTTAAAAATCGCCTTACCCATAATAGTTATAAGGATTTCCAAAACTTACTTAACACGATTCATACTGGAGTGAAACAACAATTACGTCTGAATGTCCATTTCTTCTATGACCGGATATGCAATGTCACTGAATTAGAAAGCTGTGTCAATAAATTGTATTATCGAAAGTCAATCTCTTTTTATGAAAATATGAAACATGTTTTCCTAGAGGTTCCTTCAAAATGGATTTCTTATAATTTACCGAAGGACACCTTGTTAGATCCATTCGCAAAAGATTTATTGGATGCCGTCCAGTACGGAAATGTTGAGGATGTGAATAAAGCAATCCAGTACCTTGAAGAGACTTCAAAGACACTTGTTCTGGATCCTGTTCAGTTAAAGAAGAAATGTATAAGTATCGTAAACCTTGTTTGCAAAAATGATCGTGCGTTTGAACAATTTGAAATATATGTAGAAAACTCAATAACCTTAACACAAATGCTACACTTCCTTCAATTGAAAACTCAGAACTACATGGAGTCACTACAAAAATCAAGATTCAAGCAAAATCAAAGCAACCCAAAATTAAAAGAAATTGACCAATATATTATTGAGAATCTATCAGAAAATATCACGTCCGTTATTATGGCTAATCATCTTCACTTAAATCCTAGCTATTTTTCCCGCTATTTTAAACATCTTACCGGGGAAAATTTCACGGACTATGTCCATCGTTTCAAAATGCGGATTGCAACTTCAATGCTTACGGAGCGCTTTGAAACGATTGAATTTATCACATACAGTCTTGGCTATTCAGATCGAACATACTTCTCAAAGATTTTCAAAAAGTATACAGGAATGAGCCCAGGTGAATATAAAAGGACACAAAAACACCCCCTACACCTTGGGGATGTGTAGGGTGAAGATCATTCCTTTATCTTCATTACGAGTTGCATGTAAAAATGCAGCCTGTCCATATGTGAGTTTTAATCGTTGAGCGATATTCACAAGTCCAACACTTTCAGAGGAAGATATCTCATCACTTCGCATTTCAATTAAGGCTTTAACCTTATTATACTCTTCCTCTGTCATCCCTTTTCCATTATCAGATATAGATATTTGAATATCGTCTTCTGTTTCATATGCATGTATATCAATCACTGCTCCAGGTTCGCGGTCGATAAATCCATGGATAATGCTATTTTCGATGAGAGGTTGAATCAACAATCGTGGAACTGTAAATTCCTCTATTTGTTCTTCTATTTTAATCCTTGCCTCAATGTCCGTTCCATTTCTCATATTCATAATGTCGAGATAATCATGAATCAATTGAAACTCCTTTAATAACGAATTCGGAACATTAACCCTCATATATGACCGCAATAAGCTTATAAGAGAATCCATTTTTTTCGAGTGGAATTCATCGCCCCCGATAGCAAGATTTACCTTGATAGAGTTTAATGTATTCATTAGAAAATGCGGCCGTATTTGTGCAAATAGGGTTTGTAGTTCAATGATCTTTTTCTCCTCTTGCTCCTGTTCAATCTTTTGAATCAATTCTTTAATTTGATCCAGCATATCATTAAATGCATTTCCAATAATTGAAATTTCATCCTTCCCTTTAACACGGAAACGGACTGAATGGTCCCCTTTCACAAATCGGTTCACAATTTTTTCGAATGATTTGATCGGTTTTATTAATTGTTTTGACATAAATATGGATAGTAAAAAGAAACCTAGAACCAATATGACCATTAAGACAAAGAATAAGAAAAAGACATTTGTAATTGTGCCTGTAATTTCCTTTTGAGAAATCTCGGAAACGAGGGTCCAATTTGCACGGCTAATAGTTTTCGTTGTTTTAACAATATTCCCTTCTGTAAAAGAGTCCATCTGATTTGATGAAATAGCTTCATTATTTGAGCTAAGAAGAGTTATTTTTCCCATTTCAATACTATTAAACACACTTGAAAAATACGTGTTCGGAATGCGAATAATCAAGGTGCCAATATACTCATTTGAACGCTTTTCCCTTAGGACTCTTCCGAAAAAATAATCGTTTGCGCCTTGCTCCTTATTATATATCGTTCCTAGCGATTGAATGGTTCTCGTATTAAATATATCTACTCTGTTACGAAGAATCTCCCATTCGTCTTGAATTTTATCCCTTTTTCCATATTCAGATCCGTTAATGATAAAGTTAAACGGATTCACAAAGAAAATCTTGGACTGAGTCCCAATCATTTTCGATTCTAAAAGACTAAGAAAATCACTTATCTCCTCAATGTTCTGGTGGATATCAAAAGTATCAATTTCCTTAACTTCTTTTAGTTTATTCACTCTTTCTTGCATACTCGTATCATTCGCTACTAATACTGTAGAAAACGTAATATCATCAATCGTTTTCGTCAGATCACTTGAAATGATATTGACTAACTGTTGGTTTGATAAGGTAACACTTTCTGTAACCTCTTTTTTTATGATGATATAGGAAATAACTGAAATTAATAAAATAGGAAGAATGACAAGGAATATCAGTGAAAGTTGAATTCTTTGGTAAAATGACAATCGATATCTCCATTTCATCGTCATTAGCTCCTTGCTGCAGAAAATAGATAAGGCAAGCTTAAGGCTTGCCTAATGGTGTAAATATATTTAAATTATACTGAAAGTCGCCCCGAATTGCCGCTATATTCTTGATTATTTTTACTTTGCTTAAGTTCAATTTTTTTAAATACGATAAAGGAGATTGCCATTAATAAATAAGCTGGTACACTCACTCCAAAGAAAATTGCTAGAACCGGAAAAAACTGATAGACGACGAAAAATACAACCAAAATAAAAAGCATCAGTGCTGCGAAATGAGGGAATGAGAGCCCTATGATTAGCGCATTTTTAAAATAGTGAGCAAATTTTACTTTAAAGTGGACAAAAATTGGAAAAATAAATGCCACTACCACTCCTAAGATCAATAAGATGCTATAGAAGAATACTAGTAAAATTTGAGACAGCTGCTCCGGTAGGATTTGCAGGCTTTGATAATAGAGGAATAGGACCAACCCCGCTGCCATTAGAAAAATCCCTAGTATATTTGCTTTAATAAAATTTTGCTTGTATGTCTTCCAGAATAGTTTAAATACTTCACAATCCTCTTCACCCATGATCCATTTTCTTGTGATTGTGAACAATGACACGGTTGCAGGAATGATGCCAAGGACAATACCACCAAGTAATGTGAAGACAATCCATAATAAATTGACATAGGCAAGACGCATAATCGATTCACTAATTCGATAAAATCCTCCCATTAACCCTTTTGGCTCCATGATTTTCAGCCCCTTAGTATAAATCTTTTCTATTATTATAAGCGTTTACATTCCATATCCCTATGGGCTATTTTTACTATAGAAGTAAAAATAGTGCACAAAAAAGAGCACCCGCGGGTACTCATATAGATGTCTTAAAAAATGTATTTATTGTAGCCATTAAGCTTTGAGATGGCTTCGATGAAATAATAATCGCCATAGATAAGTGATGCATTTACAAAATTCCCCTTTGGGCGATTACCTGTGCCCTTGATGAGCACTGCTTGGTGCTCTGGCTGATCCCAAGTTGAATAATTTTCAGAAAGAGATTTTACTATTTTTGTTGCTGCATTTAGATAAATGTGTTTTTCATTCTGCGGTACATGACCTGCAAGCTCAATTAGCCCAGATGCAGTGATCGCTGCTGCAGAGCTATCTCTTGGTTCCGTTACTATTGAATTAGCGCGATGATCCCAATATGGAACAAAGTCTTCCGGAAGTGAAGCTAAAAATTGATGTGCGATTTTTTTTGAAACCTGCAAGTATTTTTCGTCTCCAGTAAAACGATACATATTTGCATATCCATAAATGGCCCAAGCATTCCCACGACTCCAGGATGAATCGGGTAAAAAGCCTTGGCCACCTAGTGCCTCGATAAACTCACCTGTTTCGGGATCGAATGAAAGAATATGACATGTAGACCCATCCTCGCGTACACCATATTTCAAAAATGTATCTGCATGAAGAATTGCAATATGCTTATAGCGTGGGTCACCTGTAACGCGGCTTGCCCAAAACAGTAAGGAAAGATTCATTAAGCAATCAACGATGACCCATCCTGCAGCTCGATCCCATGATTTAATAAACCTTCCAATTGGATTAAAGCGCCCGGCTAAAAAATTCGCCGCTTCGATTCCAATCCGTTTGCTTACTTCATCGCCGGTAATTTCATAATGGTAGACAGCAGTTAAAAGAAATTGAAAGCCCACATCATGATCGAATTGATCTTGATTCTCTCTAAAATAGGAAGCTATCTTTATATTTGCAGATAGCGCAGTGTTCTTATATTCTTCATTACCAGTTTGGTCATATAGATTCCATAAAATGCCCGGCCAAAAACCCGATGTCCACCAACTTGGTTTTGTATCATCATAATTCCCGTCTTTGGCTGCTGTATGTGGAAGCCCATCTTTCACTTTCTTCAAGGTTTCGCTTATCTTTTTCTCGATTAAGTCCATGGTTGAAATTGTAGTTTGTTTTGTCATGGTATTCCCCCCAAAGTATTGTCAAGGTCCATCTATTTTTACTCATCTATCATACTCTCTTTTGTGACATGCAAGTTTGAAGGATTCCTACTTGTTTGTGTAGAATTTTTACTTTAAAAGAGGCTAAAGGAAAATCCTCAGCCCCACTTTATCGTTCATTTTGGAGTGTCAAGTTCTTCTCCACCGACTGGTGTTTCTTTTATATTATCTATTGCCTTTGAACCTAATCGGTCTTGTAGCTGCTGAAGGTAAAGACTTCGTGGCTCCACATGCCTTCCTTCAACTTCCCAATATCCATCTTCCCTTAGGTTATCTGGCGTTGTTTTAAAATCTCCTTCTTGTCTTTCACCAATTAGCCCAATTGCATAGTTTTGAGCAGTTGGCGGCTGCTGTACTGCTAAATTACCTGTATGGTTCCAGAATACGAAGTTTGCTCCTGCCCAGCCATGCCCTGTTCCGTAATTAGCTCTGTCCATCGCATTTGCATTGCCAGTTACATTATCAAATAATCCACCTGTTGCCCAACGCTGGTGTGGCTCACTGCGATTATATGTTTTTTCTGAAACACTATCCAAAATAACATTTGGACCTGACATATGTCTATCAAAGATGAACGCATGTCTTGCTTTTTCTGAATAAACACGCTGTGTTAATGAAAGCTGCCCTACATAATTAAATGGATATCTTCTTGAACCTGTAATGAGACTAACCATTTCAAATGAGCTGGAATCCTGTACAGTAATCCATTTCGTATGTCTACCAAGATTGACTAGATACTTCGTTAAATATAGTCCTGTTATATTTCTCATCCATGCATTTTTCGTATATTCAAAGGTTAGGAATGTTTCTGCCTTATTCTCGTCCGCATAATATTCCTCATCATTATGCATCGCAGTAACAGTCGGATCAAACTCTACTTCAACACGCATATTTTCAACCCCGATATTTTCCAATCGATCTGAATCATCATATTTATAAATTTCTGCTCCACCATATTTACGCTCAATCGCATTTGGAACTGGAGCATCAATAGTGATGATGTTTCCTTTGACTTCTGTAATCACACGATCAAAATTCAATACGAATGGCTCCCACTGCACAGTTCCTTCAAGTACAGGAATCTGGTCCATGTCAATATCATGAATCCAGCTGCTATTTCCAAATCTACGAATGATAATATTATCGCCTACCTTGTAGCCTGAATGGTCATCCACATGGAAGGAACGACTACCAACTGGCACATATAGATCAACAATATTTTGCTTTGTCTCGGTTAGGATTTGAGGAGTAGCCTCTTTGTCTCCAACCTCAACTATATTGCGTTTCGTTTTTCCAGTAGCAAAGAGTATGGTACCATCTTCCCCATCTCCTTCACCACGAAGCACAACACCGCTAGCCTGGATTTTTAAAGTCCCTTCAATCTCATAGATTCCTTTTTTCAATAATACCGCTCCACGGAATCCATCTTTTTGGATAGGGAACTGGGAAACGAGGTCAATCGCCTCTTGGATGCGTTCTGTATCATCTCCCTCACCAGGCTCCACAACTACTTTTGTCTGAACATTAGGGAGTTGAACACCCCCGCCCATATAACCACTGTTTGAAAAATCCATAATTTGATTTCCATGAATATCAGTCGTGTAAATTAGTTTTCCTTTTTCATTTAAAAAAGCCATCCTCGACTGTTTGTCTGTTAACTTCTCTAAATCAATCACATGGAAATATAAAGTGTCATACACACGTTCTTTATTTTTTGTATCGAATCTTAGCTGAACCTCAAACTTCCCTTGTTTTGAAGCTTTAGGAATTAGAATTTCATATTCTTCTCCTTTAGTAATCTGCTTTTGAACATTATGATGCAGCTTTCCTTCCGGATCAAAAACCTTCATACTTACTTTCCCGTCAAGATGTGGGCTTAGTTGGACCTTTGGAAAATCATCATCCGGCGAGATAATCGCAGGTACACCTATCTTTTGTTCAATTTTTTCGTGTAGTAGAGTGGTATCAGCTACTCTTGCCTCAGGGTCATCTACTACTACGAATATATTTGTACTTTGAGTGATTGACTCAACTGTTGCTTTACCAGTAAGTACCGTTACTCCTCCATTTAAGGCAGTAATCGTACCATCTTCTGCTACTTGTGCAATTTCCGGTCGACTGCTTGTAAATGTTATATCTGCCCCCTTTGGTAATTCTCCGCCATCATACATGACGCCATTTAAAGAAACCTGCTGGGTGTCTCCCTTTTGCATTTTTAAATCTGCATTTACTTCATATTTTGATTTTGTTTCATCATTTAAATATACACCCTTTAGCGGATTCTGTGCGGGAGGTACAGGTGCTTCATCCGTATTGAATAGTTTAAGGTCATAGATAAGTGGTACACTCGCTTTTTTAGCATGCACATTTACCTTCAAATAACGAGCCGTAACCCTATCAAAAATAGCCTTTTCTTCCTTTGTTACGACAAGTTTATTTTGATAGATGGAGGTCCAATTCTTATTGTCATTTGAATAAAATAATTCATATCGTTCAATTGCATCAAGGTTAAAGGTTTGAATGACCTTGTTAAAACTTTGTTTTCCATCAAGATCAATCACTAACCAATGCTGTCCATCGTCGTTAAAATCTCCACTTAATGCTCTCCAAGCTGTTGATAGGTCTCCGTCCACTGCATTCGATGGATATGTACCGCAACTGCCACAATGGGAGCTTGCAGTTGCAGATTTCTTAAAAGCAAGGTCCAGATTGCTATCAATTGGATTTTCTACTTCAGCTTGCCTCTGATTGTAGATTTCAATTTCCCCTAGGATATATGCTCTATCCTGTTCCGTTTTAGACGGATCAATATTCAAGCTGATTTTCACTCTGCTTGTTTGAACGGGTTCAAATATAATCGTTTCTTCGGATGATAGATTTTCAGTTTTACTTGCGATTATTTTGTATGAACCTGTTTCTCCTTGATAGAAAACTTCATAAGATTGAATATAAGGTATGTTCAAATTCTTTACGATTACTTCATCGATTTCAGTCTTATTCTCTAATTTGATTTCAATCCAGATATTATGGTCCTTTACGTCATCTTTAGTAGGCGTCCAAATTGTACTGCTGTCTCCATCAACAGCTTGTTCAGCTGGTCCTGGTGGATTACATCCTTTACAATCCGAGCTCTTGTTCACCGTTTTCCTCAAGGCTAGATTAACTGAATTTTCTTCTGCTGATGTCGTCGTTTCCAAGACCGGAACAAATAAAGACAGGATTAAGCAAAAAACTAATAGCAATGAAAAACTTCGTTTCATCCTTCGATTTCTCACGTAAAACAATCCCTCCTATATTCATATAATTTTTAATTGCAACAATCCTCACAACTCAACCCTCCATTTTAAAGCGCTTACAATTATTAGGATGCAATAGAACTATTTTTGAGGACTGAGCAATATTCATCTATTATAAATTGGCATCGTCTTGTTTTTTTATGGACGATTTTGCGATTATTGTGAAGTTTTTTGACTCGTTTTTTTCCTATGCGCAAAAAAATAGTGCTTACCTCCCAGGGCAAGCACTACTTCTACTTCTTTTCTTTTATAATTTTACAGTCCATCCAAACACGTCTTCTTCTGTGCCGTTTTGAATGCTTGTAATGGTGTCGTATAATTTTCTAGATACAGCCCCTGTTTCGCCGTTGTTAATAATTAGTTTTTCATTATTGTAGAAAAGCTCTCCAACTGGGGAAATAACCGCAGCCGTTCCAGTTCCAAAGACTTCCTCAAGAACCCCATCATTAAAAGCCTCTTGGATTTCATGAATAGAAATTTTTCGCTCTGTTACAGGTATATTCCAGTGTTTTAGGAGCTCGATAATTGACTTACGTGTGATGCCATCTAAAATACTACCGTTTAGTGCAGGCGTGACGACTTCTCCATTGATTTTAAAGAAGATATTCATGCTGCCTACTTCTTCAATATATTTTTGCTCTCTACCATCAAGCCATAAAACTTGGGAATACCCATTTTCACTTGCAATTTCTGATGCTAATAAACTTGCAGCATAGTTTCCAGCTGTTTTTGCTTCTCCTGTACCACCTGATACGGCACGAACATATTTATGTTCTACTGCAATTTTTACTGGATTGATACCCTCTTTATAATAAGAACCCACTGGGCATAAGATAATCATAAATTTATAGTTTTTAGCCGGATCGACGCCAAGATGAGCTTCCGTAGCAATCATGAATGGTCGGATATACAATGAAGTACCTGGATGATTTGGAACCCAGTCTCTATCGATTTCAATGAGCTTCTTCAAAGCCTGAAGTGCAAATTCTTCATCAAACTGCGGCATGACTAAACGCTGGTTCGATTTATTGAATCTTTTCATGTTTTGATCCGGTCTGAATAATAAAATTTCCTCATCCTCTGTACGATAGGCTTTTAATCCTTCAAATACGGATTGACCATAATGAAATACTGTCGCCGCAGGATCTAAGGGAATGGATTGATATGGAACAATTCTAGCATCGTGCCAGCCCTTTCCTTCCGTATAATCCCACATAAACATATGGTCAGTAAAGCTAGTTCCAAACACCAATTGGTCAAATGGAGGAATTTCCTTCTTTTGAGTTGTGAGGGTGATGTCAAGTTTAAAATCTGTCGTCATGTTAATCCCAGCTTTCATTTAATATAAACCGTTAATTTTATTCAGCGGATGTTCTCACACCCTCTGAATAAAGTTAATGCCTCCGGCGGATGCCACGATTTTTCTAAGGAAGTTTTTCGAGCGCGCTCGAAAAAAATCGGGCGCAAATACGCCAAAGCGCATTTGACTAATCAATAATCGAAATCTTATATTATTCTGATAATAATATCAACTATTTTATCACAATCTTGTGATAAATGGAGTATACAACTTATATAATATTTAAAATTCTTCACGGAAATTTTTGGAAACGAAAGGCGACCATTTGGGACGCCTTTCGCTAGTTTTATTTATTTACATAAAAGCCTTTAACCATTTCGCCCATTACCCAATTTGTTCGTGCACCGGATTCACCATTGCTTGGGCAAACTGGATTTTTACCTGTCAATTCCTCTACAATGGTCTCCACAAGGGGCTGATGTACGTGCTGAGGGCGTTCAAAACTCCACTCTTCTGTTCCGTTCTCGGTCGTTACAACAATTGGTTCATTTCCAAAAGTAGAGAACGTAATTTTTCCTTTGCTGCCGACGATTTCATTCACATCTTCATTTTTAAAAGCAGTAAAACACCAATTGCCAACACCATGGATACCTGATTCAAATAAATAGGTGCTGGTTACAATATCTTCTGCTCTGTAAAGACCGCCATGATTTGAAGCAAAGCCATGCACTTCCTTAATTGGCCCTAATAAGAAATCTAATATATCAAGTGTATGGCTACCTAAATCGTAGAACAGACCCCCACCTGAAATGTCAGGCTGTACTCGCCATGGAAGATTGGTAGGATCCTCTGATGCTTTGCGATATTGTGTGGTTGACACAAATCGTACTTCCCCTACTGCCCCATTATCCAATAACTCTTTTATTTTCAAAAATCTTTCTTGCGCTCGACGATAGTAAGCGACATATAATGGTACATTTGCCTTCTTGCAGGCTTGAATCATCTCCAGGCATTCTTCATAACTTCGAGCCATTGGTTTTTCAACATACACTGGTTTGCCAGCATTTGCAGCCTTAAGGGTATATTCCTTATGAGATCCTGGCGGTGTCGCGATATAAATAGCGTCAACCTCTGGATCTAAGATAAGCTCGTCCGCGTTGTCATACCATTTCGGTACTTGATGTCTTTTCGCATAATCTTTCGCTAATTCACCTGTTCTTCGCATCACAGCTACCAACTCAGAATTCGTGACTTTCTGAAATGCTGGACCACTCTTCACTTCTGTCACGTTCCCACAACCAATAATCCCCCAACGCACCCTACTATAAGCCATAGCCGAACTCCCCTATCAAAAAAATTTATATCAAGTATACCTCAAAAAAGTTCAGCTAGCACAAAAGGCCATTCGACAAAAGACTTTATCGAATGACCTCAATCTTCTTCTTTATTTGACGTTGAAGCGCTGAGTGATTTCTGATAGTGATTTTGACAGATTATGCAGGCTTTTTCCAACTCTATTTGTATTTTCCATTTGTTGAATTTGACTTTCACTAAAGGCTAGCATTTCTTCGGCACTCGCTAATGTCTCCTGTGACACAGATGAGAATTGAGTAACTGATTGCTGTAGTTCTGGCACTATACTCTCTAACCCTGTTAGTTCCTCCTGCATGACTTCAATGTTGCCACTTACCTCATAAATCCCTTGCATCAACTCATTAATCGAGATTTTTGAATCATTCGCCAATTGGAGATTGGAACTAATTTGGAGCAGCATTTGGTCAAATTCCTTTGAAGCGAGTAAAGTAATAGATTCCATTTTTGTTATTGCATCTGTAATTTCATCAGTTGCTTTCGTTGACTGCTCGGCAAGCTTCTGAACCTCTTGTGCTACGACAGCAAATCCTTTTCCTGCTTCACCAGCACGTGCTGCTTCAATGGTTGCATTTAAAGCTAATAGTTTTGTTTGTTTCGCGATTTCCGTTACAAGTTCAACAAGTGATGTAATCTCAAGTGAATAGTCTTTAACTTCTCGAATGGTTTTTGTGAGACGATTGAAGTCACCTTCAAATGATTGAATTGTTGAAATCAGTTGTCCCATGTTTTTTTCACCGCGTTCAGCCGAAAGATTCATATTCTTTGAGCTTCCAATGACAGTTTCCATGTTTGTCATAATATCCTCTATTCGATTTGACATCGTCTTAAAACCATGGACACTCTCCTCAGAGCTACTTGCAGTATGCTCCGCCCCTTGTCTAACCGTATCAATCGCCGAGATTAATTGATGACTAGAATCAAGCGCATCCCTAGATGAAACATTTAATTCATCACCTGTTGTTTCCAATTCTTTCGTTGAAGTCTTCAATTCATTTAACATACTTCTCATTTGATCAATCATTGCATTATAGCTCTTATGTAATGAAGTAATTTCAGGAATTGTTGTACGTATATCAACCGAGTGCTTGAGATTCCCTTCCCTTACTTCTTTCATTGTATTCCTTAATGCACTTAATGGCTTAACAATTGTTCTCACTAATAGGATAATCACGATCGTCATCACAATGATACTGACGGCAATCACAAGTAATGTAAAATAGGCCATTTGGTCGATTGGACCCGTATAGGATTTCATCGGGATGAGGATTCCATAAATTCCACCTATTTCCTTTATATTAAGGAATGAGATCGTGTAATCAACGCCATTAATCCTCTCATGAATGACACCATTTTTGCGCTCAACTAGGTCAGTGATTGTTTTTTCTGAAATAGCTGGAATAGCATCTTTACTCACCTTGAAGGGAACTACTTCTGATTTTTGAATATAGAAAAATTCTGCCTGTATCCCATCTCCTTCAAGCTTCTTTTGCTGCATTCGAACATTCCCGTCCACCTGTTGCATAAAATAATCATCTTGACCGACATAAACAAATTTTAAACTTTCTGCAATATATCCCATTAACTCTGCTTCACGTACTAATCGATGTTCAATTGTTTCAATTGTCATTTCTTTTGCTTTTATGTAGGAGGTTGTTCCAACCGCCACAACAGATATCACGAGTAAAGAAACAAACAGGATAAATAATCGGGTACTCAGATTAACTCTTTGTAAAAATCTCTGTACGAACCGTATTCTGCCATTATTCTCTTTATCTAGCATTTTCACTTTACGCAACTTTTTTCCCAAGTGCAGAACCCCCAAACTCCATGTCTTTTTACCTATTTAATTAAAATTATAAACAAGCATTGTTAATCCTCTGTAAAGATTATGTAAAGGGATTATGTATAGACTCCGACAATTCCTTAATTAGTCGAATTTATTATGTGAACCTACTAATTTTCTTTGTACACCCCTATCTGAATTTTTTGATACTATTAACTTATAATCAAGGAGGGATTCCAGTGGTTTTGGATTTGATGAATGTTACACTCCGGCGTGATAACGCGCTTATTCTACAGAATATTAATTGGAAAATTGAACAAGGGGAGCACTGGGTACTTTACGGATTGAATGGTTCTGGAAAAACCGCGTTATTAGACTTAATCAATGCCTATAATTTCCCTACTAGTGGTGATGTGACAGTTCTTGGATTTAAATTCGGAAAGGTATATCTTGGTGAGGAACTTCGAAAGAAGATTGGCTTTGTTTCCTCCTCTTTACAGCAAAAATTCTACCCAACTGATAACGCATTTGAGGTAGTCTTAAGTGGAGCCTTCGCATCAATAGGCTTGTATGAAACACCTACAGACGAAATGCGGGAAAGAGCAATCGGATTACTCGAGGAGCTTGGTTGTATCGGTTATGCAAACCGCGATTATGCGACCCTATCCCAAGGTGAAAAACAACGGGTGTTAATCGCGCGTGCACTAATGGCAGACCCGTCTATTCTTATTTTAGATGAACCAACAAATGGGTTAGATTTTATTGCAAGAGAACAATTATTAGATTCCATCGAAAGGCTTGCCGTAAAGGAAGAATCACCAACGATTATTTATGTTACCCACCATGTTGAAGAAATCCTTCCCGTGTTTACGAAAACATTGCTTTTAAAAAATGGCGAAGCATTTGCTTCAGGACAAACCGATCAAATCATTACAAGTGAAGTTCTTTCAAACTATTTCAATCTTCCGGTTCATGTTCATTGGGAAAATGACCGACCTTATCTGGTAAAAGGTAAGTAAATAGAAGCCAGCCCCGTAATCAAAAATGGGCTGGCTTTCATTCTATTCCTCGGTGATCAACTTTGAATCACCTGATAATGGTGAAAATCTTGCATTAAAAAATCTTAGTGTAGGTGGCTCATAATCCATACGTAATCCACTAATATGGTTTCTTTTTTCATAGAGGGCCATCACCGAATCGGCTACGACATCCATATGATTATTCGTATACACCCTTCTTGGGATTGTTAAACGAACTAGCTCTAGCTTTGGTTTATTATGTTCACCTGTATCTTTATTTCTGCCTGCCGAGACGATTCCTCGCTCCATCGCTCTAACGCCTGAGTCAAGATAAAGTGCTGCTGCTAATGCTTGTGCAGGGAACTCTTCTTGATTCAAATGTGCTAAAAATTGACGTGCGTCTAGATAGACAGCATGCCCCCCTATTGGTTGAACAACTGGAATTCCTGCTTCAATCAACTGTTGTCCAAGATATCGAACCTGCTGAATTCGGTGATGGATGTAATGATCATCGATTGATTCATAAATTCCTTGTGCCATTGCTTCCATATCACGTCCTGCCATTCCTCCATAAGAAGGCATCCCCTCATATACGACGACCAACTCACGCGATTTTGCGTATAGTTCCTCGTCATTCATCGCAAGGAATCCGCCAATATTGACTAAGCAATCCTTCTTTCCGCTCATTGTGCAGCCATCTGAATAGGAAAGCATCTCCTTTAAAATATCCTTGATCCGATGATTTTCATAACCAGCTTCTCTTTCCTTAATAAAATAAGCATTCTCAACACAGCGTGTCGCATCAAACATGACATCAATCCCATGATTTTTACAGAGATTATAAACCTCTCTCATGTTCTCCATGCTAACCGGCTGTCCACCTGCCATATTGACCGTAACTGCTACACAAACATAAGGAATATTCTCTGCCCCGACCTTCTTAATGAGACCCCGTAATTTAGATAAATCGACATTCCCTTTAAAGGGATGCTTGGTCCTTGAATCATGTGCTTCATCAATAATGATATCCACAAATCTCGCACCATTTAGCTCCTGGTGGGCACGGGTTGTTGTAAAATACATATTCCCAGGCACTACATCACCCGGTTTTATTTTTAGCTGAGATAGTAGATTCTCCGCTCCTCGGCCCTGGTGTGTCGGCAAAACATACGTATACCCATAAATCTCCCTTACTGCTTGCTCAAGCTTTTTCCAGCTTTTACTCCCCGCATAAGCTTCATCTCCAACCATTAAAGCGCCCCATTGGCGGTCGCTCATTGCACTTGTCCCGCTATCTGTTAAAAGATCGATATACACATCCTCGGAATCAAGCAAAAAAGTATTATAGCCTGCTCGCTCCAATGCTTCTTTTCTTTCCTCATACGTCAGCATTGCTAATGGTTCTACTGCCTTTATTTTATATGGCTCTGCCTCTCTTCTTTTCATCCTAACCCCTCCGTTTTTTAGAAAAATCAAATGCGCCTTGGCGTATTTGCCACCCGATTTTTAGGGCCACAGGAAGTGGGTCATAAAGA
>NZ_JBALOX010000032.1:0-8460 GCF_036965165.1 Bacillus sp. JJ1521
GTATAATTCGTTCTTTAAAAAGAATAATCACCGAAATTATAGCCCATTAGTACTAACTTTATAAAATCTCAAAATCAGTCGTATTTTCTTAATAAAGAACATTTTACTTCCAAATACTCTCTTAATCTCCTATTTACATATAAATTTGTCGCTTTATATAGATGTTAACGTTCCTTATAATGAACGTATCGTATTTTATTAATATTGGGGAGAAGGAAGATGATAGGAGAACGAATAAAGTCATTAAGGAGAAAGAAACGGTATTCGATTACTGAGCTTGCTAAACGTGCTGGTGTTTCAAAATCTTATTTAAGTTACATAGAGCGTGATGTTCAAAAGAATCCTTCTCTGCAGTTCCTAACGAAAATTGCTGAAACCCTTGATACAAGTATTGAATATTTGCTAGGAGAAGTTGATGGTAACCCAAACAAACGAGACGAGTTGTTTGATAAAGAATGGTCAACACTCCTACAAAAAGCGATTGATGATGGACTAAGCAAAGAGGATTTTCGTGAATTTCAAAATTTTGTTCGATTCCGTAACTGGCAAAATGAAAATGAAAAACTAAATCCATAAAGAAGTAAAGCGACCCGTTAGGGTCGCTTTTACCATTTCAATCCGTCTTCTCCACTGCCGACAACACCAATCCCCGCTCATTTTCCTCAGCTTTATATGTAACATTATTTAATGTGGCCGTGCCGTTGATTTTTTTGTCCTTGTCCCGGAGGAGACCCAATTTGTTTGTGGTTTTTCCGATGTCTCCTTCTTTGACCGCTTCTTCGGTGTTTGTAACTGCAACCAATAAAAAGAATGCAGCGATTGTGTCTTCATATTTATCCAAGGTTGTATTCAGGTTATCAGATTCCAGGTCTTTTTTCACTATTGATAATCTTATTACCTCATTCGTTGTCTCATTTACGATTCCTTCAAGTATCATTCCATCGTTGACATCGTGTTTAAATTCTCCATTTGTAACGTTTATTTGATCAATTTTATTGGAGTCGTTCATTTCAGCCTGGGCTTCGTTCCAATTTTTTACGAGTTCATCTGTTGTAAATCCTAACGAGCCAAGATTTATTATCTTATCTTCGACCTGCTGAATTTTTGCTTTAGCCTCATCTTTTTTATCTTTAACTTTATCTTTTGCTTTGTCATCACCCTTACAGCCAACAAGTAAGGATGCACATAATAGTATAAGCGCCATAAATAATAGTCGTTTTCGCATGATTTTCCTCCTACATACAACATTTCACATAATGATAATATGTGCGCTGGAAGGCCAAATCATTCAGAAAACAAAAAACGACCCGATCGGATCGCTCTATCATTCTCCATTTTTACTTATCATCGCCTTAACAACAAACACTTCATGGCTTTCTTTTATCGTATCCTCAATCACTTCATCATCAAGACCAATTCGCACACCATTTCTGTTATCCCTCGCAAGTAACGCTAGGGTAATTGGATTTTCCGCTTCTACTATTGTTTCATCATCCACCCATGTTTGGCCCATTCCTAAATTTTCATTAACTTGCTCCATCGGTGATGACTGAAATGTTGATTACGTTGTCCCATCAGCAACTGAAAACGTCCATTGTGCATAGGTAGAGTCATCTAATATAAAATCCTGTTTTGATGCGGCTATTGTCATTTTTTCGCTTGTTGCGGTTGATCCATTTATAATATCTTCTTTTTTTTCACCGTTCTTGTAATGCTCAACCCAAAAATGAATCGTCTTTATATCTTTGTTTTTTACATCTAGGTCATACATTAAAAGTGGCTCAAAACCGAGTGAACTAATAATTTGTGTGTTTCTCTCGTTTTGCTTGACTGGAGTAAGAACACCATCTTTTTGCTGTCCCGTAGCATTTACGGTACTACACCCAAACAAAGTAAGTAAAACAAGAACGCAAATAAAGTATTTTATCGCTGTTCTCATCAGCACTCCCCCTTTTTTCCACAATACCATACATTACCATTTTCTCTGCATAAATTTTCCGGATGAATGGGAATTCTAATAAAAAGTGAGGTGTTTGTCATGTTACGAAAAATATTGATTGGATGCTGCTTTAGTTTGTTCTTATTCCCAACTGTTTTTTTCTTGAATGATTCTTCAATTACAACAGCTGAAAATAAAAACCCTCCTGAATATGCAAAATGGGGAAAGCTTGCAATGGAAGAAACCGCTAAAAGGTACCCAACCGCCCAAATTGTGGATTATTTACATGTAGGAAGATTTAAGAAGAATGGAATGTATGTTGAACGTTTCAAGCTATGGCTGAAGCAGGATAAACGTGAATTCGGTGTTTTTGTGAATATCACTTTTGAACCAGAAACTGAAAGAGTAAAACATATTACAGTTGTGGAAACAGAGCGCTAGTAAATTTACATATTATCACGTTTTTATGTAAAAAATAGTAAGTAAAGGAGGTGTAATGCTATGACTGGTTTTATTATGAAGATTATTTTATTGCCTTTGGTTGTAGCAATTTGTTCTGGTATTTTTGGGAATGTTGATTATGTTTCATGGTATCAACCAATTGTAATCGGTGTCATGTTAGCCATTATTGGTCAGATCACGGAAGCAATAATGCTTAATAGAAAAACGACGGTTATGATGGATATTGCAGATTTTATTGTAGCAGCACTCGTCGTATATTTTGTATCTCAATTTTTAAATGGTGCATTTGTAACCTTCTGGGGTGCGATATTAACAGCCCTAGTCATCACATTAATTGAAATCCCTGTCCACCGCTGGTTGGTACGTTCAGGAAGAGTCGAATCAACTACTTGATCACCACAAAAAGAGGTGCTACGAAGCACCTCTTTTCAATTTATCCACCGATATAGGACATTTCAATTTTCTTGCGTTTTTTTGCCGTTTCCTCTGTTCGTTCATCAGAGTAACGATCACGCCTTGCCTGCCAAATTGATTGTAGCGCCTCATCAATATCGCTTTCTGTTGCATCCGAACGAATTAACGATCGTAAATCATGGCCTGCGGTTGCAAAAAGACAGGTGTACAGCTTACCATCAGCAGAAATTCTTGCCCTTGTACAGCTTGAACAAAAGGATTCCGTAACAGACGAAATGAAGCCGATTTCCACATCTGTACCAACATACCGATACCTTTTTGCTACTTCACCGAAATAATCGGCATCAACCGGTTCCAATGGCATTTCACTGTTGATTAGGTCATGGATCGCTTTTTTTGAAACAACCTGGTCAAAATTCCATCCGTTTGTTGTACCGACATCCATAAACTCAATGAAGCGAAGTGTAATACCTTTTTCTTTAAAGTATCGAGCCACCGGTAAAATTTGCGAATCATTTTTACCTTTTTGAACGACCATGTTCATTTTCACAATAAGTCCCGCTTCATGTGCGGCCTCAATACCCGCTAACACCGGTTTTACGCCTACGGAACGACCGTTCATTCCTTTAAAAATATCATTTTCTATTGCATCAAGGCTAATATTAACACGCTGAAGACCTGCTTCTTTCAATTGTTTTGCATATTTCGGTAAAAATACCCCGTTTGTTGTGAGGGCAATGTCTTCAATACCTTCTATATGAGTTAAACGCTCAACGAGCTCATGTATATTTTTTCTTACTAAAGGTTCTCCACCTGTTAACCGAATCTTTTGCACACCTAGTTTGACAAAGCTTCTTGTCAACGCTTCTATTTCAGAAAAGGATAATAGTTCTCCTTGCTTTAAGAATGAATAATCATCCCCAAAGATTTCTTTTGGCATACAATAAGAGCAACGGAAATTGCATTGATCTGTGACAGAAATGCGCAAATCACGGAGAGGTCGATTCAACTGATCAACAATTTTTTCTTTTTTCGTAGTCATCTAACCTGTCACTCCTACTTTATAAGTACTATTACTCTATCATACTAGTTAACGGTTGTGAATAGAAACGATATACAGGGAATTTAGGGTTAACTGTATTCAAAAGAAGAACCATACAAAAGAGAGCCAACAATGATATTGTCAGCTCCCTCTTTTTTTGTTCTTCTTAAACATCAGTGATACGGCAAGTGGCATAATTCCAAACCAACGATTTGTTAGGGGTGCCTGTTCTTCCTTACGCTGCTGCTTCGTAGCCTTGCGAACCTCTTTTGGCTGGTCTATAAATTTTACAAACTGTTGGGTTACATATTTCACATAATCATTTGTAGACATAATAACACCTACCTTATGGTGATATTATTTCCACCTTTTTGCAAATGTAACCACAAAAGTATGTCGTCGTCCAACTTCGTATTGATTTTTCTTAACGTAAATCAAGCCAAGAGTTTATCTCTTTCGTTTCATAATTGTACACGAAGCGAGCACTGATTTTCCGTTGTTCAGGTGTCTTACATAGTATGATAATCCGAGATGTTGTTGACGTTAATGGTGACACGGAGTAATTGATGTTACCTGTTGGATAATTGAATGCTCCTATTAATTCTGAACTTTCTACATCATCCTGCAATTTAGCTTTAATGTCACCAACTCCAAGCTGCATCAAATTCTCTAAAATTAATATTTCTTCTGTTTCCTTTGAAAAGCCTTTTTCCGTTAGATACTCATTGACCTGGGAAGTGAAAACGAGAAAAAACAAAAAGGAAACCGCTATTGTAACTGGAAGGATGAACCCTTTTTCATTTTTCATATTCACTTAACCTCCACTGTTGTTAGAGAAGAAATCTGGGCTTGATACACTTTCCCGTCAACCGTCACAACTGAAATCAAAAAACCATTCGTTCTTGGTTCAAATGTAACATCCGTAATATGTTGAAGTAACAATTCATGTCCTTTTGAATTCACCCTTCTTCTAACTTTGTCTTGGTATTTTTCAAAACTTACGACATCACCCGCTGCAATAGAGAAGGACACGGACGAATTTTTTGAAACGGAAATTTCACTCGCTTCTCGAATTTCCATTTTCATTTGTTGAATTAAAATCTGCCATTCTAGCTTGTTAAATTGTTCACCATTATCCCGATACACGACACCAAGGAAAGGTGCAATAAACGAAAGAATGACAAGCAAGATTGAAAAGGTCACGAGCATCTCAACAAATGTAAACCCCTTTTCATTACTCACCATTTACATATCCACATCTTTCATACGTTTTTGAAAGCTTGTCCTCCCATGTTACACATACCTCCCATTTTTGAAGTTCCTCATTCAAGTTTTTTGAGAATGTGTAGGTAACCCCGTCTTTTACCACATGATTTAAGATTGATTCACCGTTGTACTCTTCTTGCAGCTTCTCAGAAAGCAGTTGATTTCCCATATTAAAAATTTCCGTATTTCTTCGTTCTGTAATAATAAGCATGAGCTGGGGTAGAAGTGTCACACAAAGCATAAACCATATGGAAACTGAAAGGAGCATCTCCACCATTGTAAATCCCCGCTTATCTCTTAGAAACATAAAACCTTCCCTTTCCTAATAAAAACATAACGGTATAGATGCTCTCCTTATATTGAAATCGAATTTCACCTGCACGCTGGATATTCCCACTACCTGTAAAAGCTAAATTTGTTCCTAGGGTAGTAATGTGAATACGGATGGCCGGGTCTATCTCTCGATTAAAAATCACTTCATGTGAGTTCCCCCTACTTAGGCGATAATAAGAACCACTCGTACTAAAAAATAGTCTTGTCGGTTCACTATGACTGATTGCATACTGCTGACTGAAAAATATATCGTTTTGAAGCTGCTCCAAAAATTGATCCATTTTTTTCGATTCATGTAATGGTCTAAGCTGTAGAAGACTAATCGAGGTAATAATGATGACGATTGATAAGACGACTAATGCTTCGATTAAGGTGAAGCCTTTTTCATCAACCTTCCTTAGGGGCATGGTCAACTTTTCCGTTTGAGTCAATTGAAATGGTATCTCCATTCGGGCAAGCAGGAATTCCACCTTTTAGATATTGCTCATCGGTTAAATTTTGAACCGTCGGAACCTTTTTATGCTCCAACTCATATGCCTGTACCTGCGCCTCAACCATCTTAACCATTGCATCACAGCCCTTATTCTTAATCACTGAATTATGTTTTGTTACATTCGGTACTGTTATTAACAGCAGTATTGAAACAACTAATAGGACAACTAGCATTTCCACAAGGGTAAATCCCTTTTGATCTTTTAGTTTCATCTAATTCTTCCTTTCTAAATACCGTTTAATAGCTGAAACATTGGAACCATAATTGCGCCGTACATAAGCATGATGATAATTCCAATAATCGCAAAAAGAATAGGTTGTACGATTGCTAAAATTCGTATCATTTTTTCCTCGACTTTTTCCATGACATATTGGCTATAGTGCTGGAGCTCGCTTGCTAAATTTCCATTTGATTGACCATGTAAAATGATCATCGCTAAGTCTACCTCGTAATATTCTCGTACTCTTAGAATTTCATCGAATCGGTTCCCCGCTCGTAATAGCATTTTCATTTCCTTCGCTTCCTCACGAAAAAAAGGCGAGTGAAGTTGCTGTTCAAACATTGTTAAGGCTTGAAAGATTGATAATCCGCCTTTTAACAGGTTACTTAGCTGTACGGAAAAGAAATGGGAATTAAACATAATCATAACTTTTTTCAAAATGGGAATTTTCAAGAGTAGCTTCATTTTTTCAATAGGGGTTCGTTTTTGAAAATGAAGAAAATAGTACGCGAGGCCAATGATTACTAGTAAACCGAAAATAAGGAGCATGTATCGATTTAATTCTGGGAGCCTTAATAAAAACTTAGAAATCAATGTTTGTTCATAATTCATGGAGGTAAATAAGCTTTCAAATTGCGGTAAAAGAATTTTTTCAATCATAGTGAACATAAAACCAACAAATAATAAAAGGGCTAGCGGATAGCGAAAGAGTTTCTTTCCTTTTTCAAGATGGTATAGCTTTTTTTGAAGCATTGCACTTCCTTCACGTAGTGCAAATGAGACATCACCATGTTGCTCAGCGAAATAGATATATCCTAAAATATCCTTGTGAAAACCGACTTTGCTAAAGGCTGTGTATAAAGATTCACCCTGCTTGCAGCTTTCAATAATCGTTGCAATATCTTGGCTATGTTTTTCCGGAAGTTGAAAAAGTAAGAATTGTGATGCTTGTTCAAAGGAATAACCTTGATCAAGCAGGTTCCCGATTCTACTTAAATATAAGGATTGTTCTTTTAAGGTCCAATTTTTATTTCTTTTCCTTATCATCTTTGACGACCCATCTTTCTAACGCATCCGGATATAAGTATCCTAGAGCAATCCCTTTTTTGATGACATCCTTTAATTTTTCATAGCGATATTCCGCTTTGTCACCCCTCGCTTCCTTCATCACTTCCGTTAAGGCATGTCCATTTAAAAGTTCGTAAACACCAACTCTCCTTACCTTTCGATGCCTCTTACAAAGTGGTGTACATTTTCCCTCACAATAAGGACATTTGAGGTCAACAAGCCGTTGTGCTGCGATCGCGATTAAGGTTTGTTCAATTTCCTGCAAGGATACATCAAATTCTAGCAGCCGATAAATCGCACCCTTTGAATCTCTAGTATGCATAGTGCTTAAGACCAAATGACCCGTCAACGCAGCACGTACTGCAATTTTTGCGGTTTCTGTATCCCTTATTTCGCCTACCATAATAATGTCAGGATCATGTCGTAAAATTGCCTTTAAGCCATGTGCATACGTGATGCCTGCTTTTTCGTTGACTTGAACCTGTAGGACTTCCTCGCTTCTTTTTTCTATTGGATCTTCTAATGTAATGATATTTCGGTTAAAAAGCTTCTTCGTTGCGTGCAGCAATGAATAGAGGGTGGTAGATTTACCTGAGCCGGTTGGGCCAGTAAAAATGATTAACCCGTGTGAATGCTTCAAAAGTGAAAGCAATTTAGTTGTCATAGTCGGAAATAGCGATAGATTTGCAAGAGAATAAGTTGGTGTTTCAGGTAGGATACGTATGACTAGACTTTCGTTGTAGGGTGTGGGCAGTGTAGACAATCGAAGGTTAATTGTTACGCCTTTGAGATTTAGGGTAATCGCACCGTTTTGCGGTCTTCTCCTTTCTCCAATATCCATTCCAGCTAGGAATTTATAATGGGAAATCAGGCGTTCGCAAACATCTTTTGGGATGGTTTGCTTGTTGAATAAATCACTGTCAAGCCGGTATTGAATCATGGCATCATTGATTTTCGGAACAAAATGAATATCAGATGCACTCATTGACCAAGCGTCCTCGATCAATTGATCACCGAGCTGTTCGATTTCGCTCAAATAATTCACTCCTTTAGTTTTTATTTTCCTCTTGCAGGTATCATATTTCAACAAAAATCTACAATCTCCTTCTTTTTTTGAAAAAATATTTGTGAACATTTTTTGAACAATACAATCGAATACGCCTTGGCGTATTCGGGCCCAGAATTTAGGCCCACAGGACGTGGGTCATAAAGACGTTGCCACA
>NZ_JBALOX010000032.1:8579-14033 GCF_036965165.1 Bacillus sp. JJ1521
ACAACCACTGCCAAAGGGTTGTATTTTTCAAAAGCGATAAAGATTTTTATCTATCATTAGGAGGAATCAATACATTATATGTAGGTGTTATTAGAAATATGCTAATCATGCTGTTAAATTCCTTGAATTTCTGTGAACATTTACCTACAAGTGATATTAATCACATATTGATGGTATTTACCTGTACTATAATAAGGGTAACATGAGGTTCACAAGGAGTGATGACGGTGGAACAAACACTAAAGATAACGAACGTTTTAGCAGATCCAACACGTTATTATATTTATCAATATATTATTAAACAAAATGAAGAGGTTACCGTACAAGAAATTGCAGAAGAATTTGAAATACATCCGAATGTAGCAAGACTTCATTTAACAAAGCTTGAAGATGTTAATATGCTTGTTTCTGAAGCTAAAAAAACTGGAAAAGGCGGCAGACCAAGTCGTCTTTATCGACTATCGAATGATCATATTCAAATTAATTTCCCTTATCGGGATTATCAGTTGCTATCAAAAATTGCGATTGAAACAATGGCTTCACTAGGTGATGTAGGAAAAAAAGCGCTTGAACTAACAGGTAGACGATTTGGTGAAGAATTAGTCAACCATCAAATCCCAGTTTCAATTCATGAACTAACCTTTGAACAAAAGCTCGACATTTTAAAAAAGGCATCGACAGTTGCGGGTTTTTATCCTGATTTAGACCATAATAAGGATAAGACAAAAATCTTTTTAAAGATTAATAATTGTCCTTTTAAAGAAATTGCCCAAGAAAATTTTGAAGCGGTTTGTGGAATGCATCATGCCTTTTTAAGAGGAATGTTTGATTTACTATTTGACGATGTGGTGCTGGAAGAGTCAGAAAACATCATTCTTGGATGTAATTCTTGCAGTTATCACGCATTTGTCGCAAAGTAATGTTTACATTTATGTAATCGTTACATTATAATAATAAAAGTGAGTGAAAATTTTATTCAACCTTTTAGTTAAATAAAATTTATGCCTCCGGCGGATGCCACGATTTTTCAAAGGAAAGTTTTCGGGCAATAAGATTAAAGACTAAAAACGCAACTTCCTGCGGAAACGTCTTTATTACCCACTTCCTGTGGGCCTAAAAATCGGGCGCAAATACGCCAAGGCGCATTTGATCATTTACAAGGGAGGGAAATATACATATGGAACGTATGTACCGTGTTTTAGGTTTTTGGACAGGTATTTTTTCAGTAATGTTTTACGTTGGTGGTATGGATATTCTAGCACTAATATTCTTTGCACAAACCGGATTTTTCGTCCTTTTAAGCTATTTAAAATTGTCTGAAAGAATGTATATTTACGTGTTTGGCGCATATTTAACTATTTTCTTCTGTGCCTTCTCTTACTACACCACATTTATGATGCCGTTGGGCGGAGGTCACTAAAAAAAAGCGATGGAAACATCGCTTTTTTTATTTGTCTTGAAAAATAGGATCCCAATTAATTTTTATATTTTTTTGCTGGATTAGGACATGAAAAGCAGCACTCATTCCTCCATCCATAAGCAGAGAACGAATCGCACGGTTTTGTTTACTTTTTTCTGAAAAAGGGTTGGAATCAAAGTTCTCCTGTAAATAAGTCAGAATTCCCGCTGCCAATAGAAATTCATCCTGTCTTAATTTCTTCACATATTGTATTCCAAGCTCTGTTCCACTCGAAATAAGCGTATCAAAATGAATGTGTGTTGTAAGATCCATCTCGCCTGGATGCTCAAGTGGATTGTTAATTAAATGATGCTTGTAATACCCACGAAGGCTTCCCTTCCTTCTAGCAGATTCCATCAATTCCTCATTTGTAAATCCGTAATCAACGGTAAAAACAACCGCATTTCCAAGAAAGATATTTAGCTCCTCTAAATAAGAAATCATTTGAAGTGGGACCTCAAATCTTTGTCCATTAGGAAGCTCTATCTTCGTATAATTTAAATAGTTAATAATACGCTCATCGATAAGTGGCTCAAGAGTTTCACAAAGCTGTTCATCATTAGAAAGCGTGATTTTCACTTCATAAAGCATGTTTTTTTGTTTCTCAATCACTCTAACTGGAAAGGCATCGAACAATTCATTTGAGAAAAGAATTCCATTAAATACTGGGAAATTCTTTTTTGCTTCATCAATACTACGATACTGAATTACCTTTTCACCCACCGGGAGTAGCTCTTGCTGCAAGCGTCGGTGGTATGGACTTGTTTCAATTATGATATATGTCATTTTCTGATAGGTATCTAAGAAGGAATTATTTAATTCATCCAAAACTGCTTTTGCGAATCTGCCATTTCCTCCACCAATTTCACAGATAAACGGTGAAATTTTTTCAAGTGTGATCAGTTTATGAAAAATCGATGCAAATAGTTTGCCAAAGACATTGGAAATATTGCTTGTTGTGATGAAATCTCCTTTTTTCCCTACCTTTTCTTCGTTTTTCATATAGTACCCTTTTTCTTCGTGATAGAGGACGGTATTCATATATTGTTCATATGTAATTTGCTTGTTTGAAGATGATTTTATGATCTCTTTTAATATGTCTAGCATATGCTCACCTTTTGTTAATTTTCACCATTGACACAGTGTTTATATTATAATATTGTAAGTTTAGTAGCTTACAATATCCCTCCCATTATACGGATATATAAGTTTTGGCGTGATGCCAAATTTACAAGCATTAAGAAGGTATTCTTAATGCTAAAACATCCCCATGAAAAGGTCTGACTCATTTGAGTTAGGCCTTTTCTTTATTTGATAACATTAAAATTATAGTTAAAATCCATTTAAAAATGGATTAGAGTCCATTTCAGCTTCGATGGTTGTTTCTGGGCCGTGTCCGGATAGGACGATTGTTTCTTCTGGTAATGTAAGTAGTTTCTTATGAATACTAGCTAGTAATTGCTCATGACTTCCACCCGGTAGGTCCGTTCTACCGATACTTCCTTGGAATAAAGCATCTCCTGAAAACACAACTCCAAGCTCTTTACAATAATAGGAAACACTACCCGGCGAGTGTCCTGGTGTATAAAAGAGTTCAAATGTAAAGTTACCAACAGAAAATTCTCCTTCTTTCGGAAGAATGGTCGGTTCTACTTTTGAAAGGATTTCCTGTCCAGGAATAAAATAACCGGAACCATTTAAAGCCGGATCCTTCAGCCAATTTTTCTCCTTCTCATGGATAAACACAGGAACATTCCAATGTGCTAAACAATCATCAATCGCACCAATATGATCAAAATGAGCATGTGTTAACAGAATAGCGATTGGTTTTAACCCCTGATGTCTTAATATTGTATTTAATCTTTGCCCATCCCCACCTGGATCAAAGATGACACATTCCTTATTCGAATTTGCAAGTATGTAGGCATTTGTTTGTAAGGGGCCTAGCGGAATCCTTTGCCATTTCATCAATTTCCCTCCGTTACTTTTTGGTCTACTATTTATTCTACACTATCAGGCGAAAACGAAAAAGCGCTTAACCAATTGCCATCAAGCTTTTTCTAAAAAAGATCATTTGTCTTAGAAGTGTCACTTTTTCATCCTCGACAAAACCGGATAAAACGATTAGAATATAAAATGAATCTATCTATTTCTTTACATAAAGGGTTTTCAGCCTTTTGGGACAACATTTATGGTGTTGTTGTAAATTTTCAAACTATGGGAAAAATAGTATTGAAAAGGCTTCTATTTAATGAAATATTGATTATAGCAAGGGGGTAAGTCACATGGGTCTAATGATTATCTTTTCATTAATCGTTATTTTAGCTGCATTTGGTATTATTCGTTCATTACGTGATAAAAACCTATTAGCTATTCTTTTCTCAACAGGAATCTTCTTAGTATTAGGCTGGTTTACAATCATGACAATCTGGAAACATGGTTTCCCAACAGCTCACTAAAAACAAAAGTGCAAACGCCTTGTAGTTGAACGTCTACGTTTGCCACGTCCTGTGGCAAACGTAGACGTCAGCACATCCTGTGCAAGTTCGACAAGCATAAGAAAAGCCAGTCAGAAGGATGCCTTTTATCCTTCTTGACAGAGGGGCTAGGCGCTGGAGCTAGACGTAAATAAAAAAGTTTTTAAAAGCCATCGGACTCCGATGGCTTTTTGCTTTAAAATAGTACCAGTTCCTCAACTGTTTTTGTCTTTAAATCAATCACCTTTTCGAATTGAAATCCGTATAAACATAAGAACCCATTTGGAGAAAAATTAAGTGGTTGATCGTCCATCTTTTCAAGGATAACCTCTTCTTTCCCCGTGCTCATATCATAGGTAACAAGCTCAAATTTTTCTCCATACGTATCAAACGTACCCGTAGAATATGGTTTAAACGAATAAAATTTCTTTTGTCCGAAAACATAGTCCGCCGATGGAATATACCACTTTGAATAGTCACTTAGAAGTGGCATTTTATATTCATGCAACTGTTTATTTTTTTCAGGGTTGTAAAAGCCCACTCTCGCAACTGATTCCTCACCTTGAATCAATTCATACGTAATAAGTAAATCCTTATAGGTTGCGAAAGAAATGATGTTTTCAAATAAAAGTCCCTCTGTTTTCGTATTTAAATGGTACGAATAGAGTGGTGCAAACAAATTAAGCTCATTTTGATCCCATTTTAAATATGAAATTGTGTTTGAATCAATCCACTGAATAAACGGCTGGAATACTTCATGCTTCGTTGACTTTTGGGTCTGGATATCAAGTAGATGGGTTTGAAATGACCAATCCTCTAAAAACGAAGTCACGAAAACCTGATTTGTATTATAAGGATTCCAGCTGTAAAACAAATCAAAGGAATTCACATTCCACTCAAATTGTACAGTTCCTGTTTTATCGACGGCTGTTAGCCTCGCTTGATTTTGAGAATCTGATGTATGTATTAAAAACATAGAATGGTCTTCATTTGCCTTCATTGTCAGCACCGGGGCTGAGGTTGTCAAAAACAATTCCTTTTCACCAGTAAACAAATGGTATTTGTAAACTTTGGAAATCTCATTCTCATCAACTACATAAAGAATACTTTCATCGTCAAACCAGTCGCCCACAATATTAAAATCTTTACCTTGAAGATCAAGTGGCTGTAATTGCTGATTCTCTCCAAAAAATTCAGTTGGCAATGGCCCCTTTGATACATTCTTATTACTGCTCTTTGGCGCATCACTACTATCAAACGGTTGATGAGAACTACAGCCAGCTAGTAGAAAAAGAAACATGAAAACGTATATCCATTTTCCCACCAACTCGAAAATCACCTCTTTATGAAAAAATACACTGCCTATTCTTACAACAGTGAGTCCTACTTACTATTGTTTCCCTTAACAGATAATACGATTATGCATGGTAAAAAGTTTCAAAGCAAGAAAAAAAGCCGAAGAAATAACGGCTTTTCCATACAATTTTTACATATACAACGAAGCCAAAAAGGCTCCTA
>NZ_JBALOX010000032.1:14061-17153 GCF_036965165.1 Bacillus sp. JJ1521
CCTTTACCTAATTCAAACGTAAACCCAGGGCGTCTCCATTCTTGGATAAACCAATCCTTGAAGCCTGCATGACTATCAACAAAACGAACTGCCTTATAGCCCGAAACTCTTGAAAATTCCTTCACCAAGTTTTGCGCTTCAGCAGGCTCAAGTTCTTCATAGCCCCAATAAATAACCTCTCCTTGAGTATGAAAGGCTAAGACACTGCAAAAATTGGAGGTCTTGGTTAATTTTTCAATTGCAATTACCTCAGGCTCAGTTAACGGGGCTTCCCCGGGATAGTCTCGAGGTGCTGGTGACTTAGGTTCTTTCCGTTTCTTTTCAATTTCCCAGTTGGCCGGAAATTGATTATTTAAATCGACACCTCGAATATTCGCTTTCCAGTCTTTAAAATCAAGACTTCCACGATTAATGTTTACAACTTCTTGTTTATATGGTTCCTGTTCAGGTGGACCATTGAGGACTAAATCGACGCCATCTGGATTAACCATTGGGACAATCGATAGGAAGGAATCTAAATAAAGGGGATCAACATAAAACCCACGAATTGGCGCCATATTGGTTAAGGCAAGTAAATACTCATTTAAAAAGGTCATGATCACATTCGTTGTGATCCATTCGTTTGCATGAAAGGATCCGTTCCAATGAACCCTTTTTGTACCTCTCCCCAATCGTAACTCCAGTAGTTCCTTTCCTAATACACTTATTCCAATTGAACGTGTTTGAAGAAACGGATAAATCGATTGTAGTTCTTGAATATCCTTCAGCAAATCTTCAAAATCATATTTTCGATTTCCATTTACGACTGGATTCACGACTCTTTCAGGAACTTGAATAGTTTGACCGACTTGTAGATTTTCTGCTTCCACCCCTGGATTTACTAAAAATAAAGCATCAGCCAAAAGTGAACGGGATTGAGCTAGCTTCCATAATGTATCACCGGCAACAATTTGTTTTGGCTGTATAATAAAACCTGGTATATTCGCAATTTCTCCAACCTTCATTTGGTTACTATTTAAATGTAAATTGGAGTCAATAAGTAAATGGATAGGGATTCTAAACAATTGACTATAATACCAAAGCGTGTCACCTCGTCGGACAATTACCTTCACACAAAAACCCCCTTCTTCTATTAAGTTATGAGCAATGGTATGTACTTCATGCCATAGGAAAAGCCTTGACCAACATTTGGCCAAGGCTTCGATTTATTATTCCGCAAACTCTCCTGGTACTGGTTCATTGTAGGATGTTCCATTATAAAAGCGGAGAAGATCCCCATACACAATTTCATCAGAGTAATCTAATTCATATCCCGCTTTCTCCATGAACGGCTCACAGTAGCTGATTTCAGTCTCTTCACCAGATGCTTTGTCAAAGCAAGCATTTTTCGTAAATACAACGTTATCTGTGATGAAGCTGCCATCCCTTAAAACAACAAATGGGAATTTTTCTTTTGAAAATAAATCACTGCCGAAATGGACATCGTTTTGTATATCCATACCAAGTAGACTCAAAATCGTTGGTTTTAAATCAATTTGTCCAGATACAGCAGAAATTACTTCTGGATTCTTATCCGTCACACCAGGGATGTGAATGATTAAAGGGACCTTTTGTAATTCGATTGAATCAAATGGTGTAATTTCTTCTTTTTCTAAAAACTGAGCCATTGCTTTATTATGGTTTTCCGAAATTCCATAATGGTCCCCGTATAGGACGAAGATTGTATTTTCGTACATTCCCTCTTCTTTTAGTCGCTCGAAAAAGAGTTTAATGGACTCATCCATATAGCGAACAGTTGGGAAGTAACGGTTTAACGTTCTTGAATTAGAATCGAATTCATTTACCATTCGATCCTTTTCCTCAAGTTCAAATGGGAAATGGTTTGTTAAGGTAATAAATTTCGAATAAAACGGCTGTGGCTGAGATTTCAAAAGGTCAATGGATTGTTCAAAGAATTCTTTATCCTTTAAACCCCAACCAATCGAATTTTCTTCTGTGACATCATAGCTTTCAACATCAAAGAATTTGTCATATCCTAAAGAATCATACATAATCTCCCGGTTCCAGAAGGTCTTATTATTCGCATGGAAGACTGATGAGAAATATCCATAGTCCTTAATAAATTCAGGTGTTGCTGTAAATTCATTGGTAGCATGTGTAAAGAATACAGCTCCACGTCCAAGTGGATACAATGAATTTTCTAATAAAAACTCAGAATCTGATGTCTTACCTTGACCTGTTTGATGATAAAAATTGTCAAAGTAATAGCTTTCATTTATTAAGTCATTCAAAAATGGTGTGATTTCTTCTCCATCAATGGTTTCATTAATCACAAAGTTTTGCAGGGATTCCATTGAGATAACCACGACATTTTTTCCTTGGGCAATGCCATATTTCTCACTAGGGTCCTTTTGATTTGCTTTTAAGTAGTTTTCTATTTCAATAAAAGAACTGCTGTCAGCTAAAGCTCTTTGTGCGGATGATTTCGATTGAAGGACGATATCATAAATTTGATAGTTGTATGTCCCTATATTCTTCACTAACATTTCGCGGTCAAATGTTCTTGTTAATAATTGTGGTCGCTGAGCTTCGGCTAATCCTAGATTAAAAAAGAACACAGCCGCAACTAAAATAAAATAGGATCTTCTTTCCTTCTTCGTAATTTCCCCGGCAACAGCAAAGTCCGGTTTATATTTATTAATCAAAATCAGGATGACCACATCGATGAACATGAGTGGATCTGTAAAGTTCAGGTTCCCTGTAATACTCGTTCCTAAATCCCCCATATTACTGGTTTGGAAGAGCACTGGAAGCGTTAAAAAGTCGTTGAAGAATCTGTAAAAAACAACATTCGCAAATAGAACAAATGAGGATATTAAACTAGCAAATATGATAAATTTGTTTCGATGTTTTTCCTTAATAAAAAAAGAAATACCAAAGAACAGCAATAAGAAACTTAATGGATTAATGAGTAAAATAAACTCTTGCATCAAGTTTTCTATTTTAATATCAAAGCTAGTTTTATATACAATATATGTTTTTATCCAAAGCATAAAAGCAGATAAAAAGATGAACTTTGATTTGGATAATGT
>NZ_JBALOX010000033.1:0-8398 GCF_036965165.1 Bacillus sp. JJ1521
GTATAAATGATTTTTAAATTTCACAAAGCGGATATTAAGGGATATACCTTCATAAAGTTTGTAAAGTTAAAACTGTACGTACTTTACATTCCTTAGACTCAAAATTCCTCCAATATCCTCCAACATCCTTTAATCAGCTTCACTTTACATTCATAGTCCAAATGAGTAGGCTATATATATCAATCAATTTTGTTGTAGGATGTGAATCTATTTGCATGGTGTAGACAAACTAGAAAAAGCCCGAGAACGTGTAATTGATGCGATCGCTCAAAATATGAATTTATATGGAGTAACTCCTTCTGTTGGACGACTTTGGGGTCTTATGTATTTTCATGATGAGCCAATGACGCTTGATGAAATGAAACTAGAGCTGGGTATGAGTAAAACAAGCATGAGTACCTCTGTTCGCAATTTAATGGAATTAAATATGGTCGATAAGGTGTGGAAAAAAGGAATTCGAAAAGACCTGTATGAGGTTGAGGAAGATTGGTATCAATCTTTTATAGATTTTTTTACTATAAAATGGAGAAACGGTATTTCCATGAATGTTAGTGCCATTCAAAAATCATTAACAGAACTCAAGGAGCTTTTAGAGGACGAGCAAGTGAGTCATGAGATAAAAGCAGAGGCAGAAAACGATATTTTGAAGTTAAAGAATGCCTTGGAATATTATTTCTGGCTCGACCGGCTAGTCGACAGTTTCGAATCACATGAAATCTTTACATTTATTCCAAAAAAGTAACGTTTATGAACGTTGCTTTTTTTTATTTAAAAATAGATTACGGTTCACTTGTACACTTCATCAATGTTGTCCGATTCTCATACTCTACAATATGGGGGTGAAAATATGCCATTATGGGGCTGGCTGTTAGTCTTTTTTGGAGGGTTACTCCTAGTAGGTTTTGTAGCGGACCGGGTATCAAAAAAGAATCATTCTACCGACTCCCACAAAATTCAAAAGCAAGTCGATGAAGTTAAGAACAACCAAAGAGATTATCATCATTTTTTATAGACTTAAAAAAGCAGCCCGGATTAACTTGGGCTGCCTTCTTCATTATACCTGTACTTCTTGTGACTCTGGGTAGTCATTGTCTACCCATGCAACACCTTCTGTTAATTGATAACCTGCAATTGTCACTAATCCAAGCATGAATAACAGCATTAATTTTTTCATTTTCTTATCCTCCTTTTTCAACTTAAATTTTATTGATATAAATGACTATGTTTTTTCAAAGCTGAAATAGCCTTTGAAAAATAATAGCTTGCTAACTTATATTTATTATTCTCTTGATAGATTTTCCCAAGCTCCTCCGCATAGTAGGCTACGAGAAGATGGTGGTCATTGCCTTCAAAATACGGCAATACATCTTTTTCAATAAATTTCGGTAGATGCTCAGACTTCTGTAGTAAATAATCATAATAGATGAAATGAATGTTGAATTCAGGAAGATCACGATGCTCTTCAACGATTACAAATCCTTCTTTCATCCAATTTCTGCACTCATCATAATGCCCGATTTTATAATATTCTTCGATTAATCCATGGATTGAACGCAGCCGTCCAATGACCATATGATCTTCCTTATGTCCAAGGCTATTTTTGAATTGTTCAATTGCCTCAATGGACTTCCCGAGCTTTGAATAAAGGACACCTTGATTATGATAAATCAATCCTAATAAAGATGGATCATTTATTCCTTCAGCTACTCTCGTTGCTAGTAAATAATTCTCTTCCGCCATTTCAAATTCATCAATTTTTTCATAGCAAATGCCCAGTAAAATTTGACATTCAGCACTTCTTTTTAAATCATAAAGAGATTGATAGATAGCGAGAGCTTTCTGTATATACACGATACTTAAGGCTAATTTCCCCATTCGATTATTATTTAGCCCTTTATAGTAATACAGATCAGCTGTTTCCCAGCCCTCAAAGTGGACACTGCTTGTTAAAATTTCCTCCGCCATCTTAAAATGCTCCATGGCAACAGAAAACTGGCTTTTAAAATAATAAAATTGCCCAACTATTTTTTCATAAAAATAATTCATGCGGATATCAAATATATCTTTATATAACTCAATTTTCTTAATTTGCTCTTCGGCTTTGTCTAATTGCTTTATAAAAATATAGTATCTAAGCTCAAAGAGGACGAAGAAAATGGCAACCCTTGAATCATTTGTATTCTTACATTCATAGGATTCATAAAAAGTAATGGCTGGTTCTCTTTTTCGCGCAACCATTAAGTGGTACCAATCATAAAGCTCCTTTAATTGTTCATATTCTTCACTTTCAATGAGCTTGATTCCTAATCGGTCACATAATAATTCAAGAACCTCTATACTTGCCGATGTTTGGTTATTTTCAATTTTTGAAAGATAAGAAATGGAGATAATCTCCTGTGCTAGCTCTTCTTGTGTCATGTTTTTTTGAATTCGAAAGAAACGTATTCTGCTCCCTATCTCCATATCTCATTCCCTCTCATTGACTGACTGGTTATATACTCTTTCTAGAAAAAAGGTAAAAACCCTTTTTTTATAATTGGGTAAAAAGACTTATTTTTACACATATATACAATCATACCATTAAAATCCTATGCGCTACATACCTTACATATGTAATAAGATAGCTAAATAGACAATTAGTACTATTGAAAAGATGACCATGATGTAAGGAGACCACCTCTAATGTTCGCTTTCATGTATAACGAAATATGTCTCTACTTTTTATTTCACCATCAAATGTATATTTGTTAATCAAAATCGAACCATCGGTTGTCTTTATTTTTATTTTATCTCCAAATGTTTCGATTGTCTCACCCACAGAATAGTCATAGGTATTTATGATTTGCCCCCTTTAATGTTGATCCATTAACTGGAGAACGTTCCATACCCACGCTTCCTGAAAACCAAATATAACCCTTTTAAACTGTGTAAAAAAATCAGATGGTATGATTCGTTGCAATCCTATTGTTATACCTAGAATTCCATATCCTTATCATCCTTTAAAGAATAGGTATATGCAATATAAAGAGGGATTCCATACTTCTCAGAGCAGGAGTGTAATTCTGAAAAGCCTTAAATTCCCGTTTTTTCTTTTCCCATTGTGATAATTAAATCAATTGGATGTAAATGAGTATGGATGTATCAACCATGTATTTTGTCGTTTCTTTATTTCCAAAAACCACAATTTGGTAATTTATACCTTTTTTCCCTAGCTCTTTTTTATGCGACTCATCCTTTATAAATCAATAAAACTAGATAATTACCGTTGCACCAATATATATATTTCATATTATAAATTAAATGAGTCCTATTTTAGACCTAGGATTGGAGGAGTTTTGAAAAGATGGAACCAAAAGTATCGGTAATTGTCCCAGTTTATAACACTGAGAAATACCTTAGAAAATGTTTAGATTCGTTGGTCATGCAAACATTAGATGAAATGGAAATTATAGTTGTAAATGACGGATCTCCTGATTCTTCTCAGGATATCATAGATAAATATGTTCAGAGGTTTCCCGACAAGATAAAAGCAATTATGAAAGAAAACGGTGGTTTAGGTGATGCACGAAATGTTGGCTTAAAACAAGCGAGAGGTGAATATGTAGGGTTTGTTGATTCAGATGATTGGGTTGATCCAAAAATGTTTGAGACTTTGTATAAGGCCACTTATAAAGGACATGATCTAATAATTTGCGATTTAATTTCCATATCGGAAAATGAAGAAAATCAGCATGTAGCATCAGGCTTTCGAGGAGAAACATTTAACAAACCTCAAGCTGTAATGTATTCTACAGATCCTGCATTTGCTTGCAATAAACTTTTCAAAAAAAAATTATTTAAAAAAGCTAAATTTATTAAAGATTGGTATGAGGATGTTGCTACTACTCCCATCTTAATGTCATATGCTGAATCCATTTACTACATCCAATCTCCGCTCTATTATTATCGACAACGAACTGGTTCTATGACAAGCAGCCAAGATAAGAGTACTCTGGGAATTATCAAGGGTTGGGAGAGATTATTAAAGGAGGCTAAAACAAAATATATAAAGGAGGTTATTTTCGCTGTTGCCCGAAGTATATCAGCCTTTATTGATTTTAAACCAGCTTTTGCAAAAGAATTTATTGAATTTGCAGAAAAAAATAAAAAAACCATCGAAAANNTAGAAAAAATGAAATAAAGGATTTATATAACGCTAAAATTATTCCACCAATTATTCACTATTGTTGGTTTGGCGACAAAAAAAAGTCAGAGTTAGCAAAAAAATGCATCAAGACGTGGAAAGAGAAATTACCTGATTACGAGTTTATGGAGTGGAATGAAACAAATTGTAATATGGAGATTAACACCTATGTTAAACAAGCGTATGAAGCAGGTAAGTGGGCATTTGTTTCTGACTATTTTAGACTGAAATACTTATATGAATATGGTGGCATCTATATGGATACAGATGTCGAAATTACAAAAAACATTGACAGTTTTAGAATAAACAATTCCTTTCTTTCCTTTGAATCAGCCAATTTTATACAAACGGGAATTATCGGTTCGGTAAAGGGCGCCCCACTTATAAAAAAATTGCTGGAGTACTATCAAAATGAAAGCTTTATAACAGAAACTGGGGAATATAATGCCAAACCAAACGTCCCTCGAACTACTAGTTTACTTGTTAATGAATATGGCCTTCAATTGAATGGGAAAAGGCAAGCTTTGAAGGACGGTATTGTCATCTATCCGGTAAATGAACTTACACTTGATGTAGGGGATGGACAAAACTACACTGTCCATCACTTCGATTGTTCATGGTGGGATGTTAAAACTGGCCCCACATGGAAGGAAGTACTCTTAAAAAAATACTTTGAAGAACAAGAACAATTCAATAAATAATGTAAAAGAGTAACTACCAAAGATGAAGCTAACCTTGTTATAAATAATGTAAAGAAAAAGGTTCTTGTTAAAAAAAGTTAAAGGCTTTAAACAAACCGTCCAAATTGGTGCTATAAATTATAGGGAGTTTTAGTAGAAGAACTTATTGCAAAGGGGGTAAACATTTGTATAAAGACGTATCTTTATTAATTCCTTTCAAATCAGATGGTTCTGTAAGAGATGCTAACTTTAATTGGATACGCAAATATTATAATAATCTTTGTCCAAAGGTAGAGATTTGTATAGGCATAAATACAGAAAATCCTTTTAATAGATCAAAAGCAATTAATATTGCAGCTAAACAAGCAACTAGGGATATATTTGTTATTGTGGATGCAGATATTTTCTGTGATCCTGATTCAATTATTGATTCTATCTCCTATTTAAACAAGTATAGAATGGTCATACCCTATAAAAATCTGATTCGAATTTCTGAAGGCGATACGAATGAACTTGTTCAAACCAATCCCACTTGGCCATTAAAAAAAGAGCTTACAAGAACTGACCATGTTTATACTGAAGATTATTCTGGAGGCATTATGATCATATCTAGGTCTGCCTTTATGAGAATAGGTGGTTTTGACGAAAGATTCGTGGGCTGGGGAGGCGAGGATGATGCTTTTTACCTTGCCTTTAATACGATATGTGGTCAATTTAAAAGGCTTAATCATACAATTTATCACCTTTGGCACCAACCACTAGGCTACCATTTAAACCCAAATGGTACAAATAATCTAAAATTAAGGGATATTTATTGCAAAGCTTTTAAGGATAAAAAGAAAATGAAGAGAGTTCTTTCCGAATCAGAGGGGATTTTTTCGAGAAGTAAAAGAAGATCAAAATAAGAAAATGAAAACGGCCAGATTACTTGGTAAATAATGCATACATCATTGAAATAACCAAAAAAGTTAGACAATATTATTTTAAGCAACTTGTTGGACCTAAAGTCCGGTATTCTACTGGACTCAGGTCTTATTTCTCTTCATGGGTGTATTGTTTTAGTAATAAATATAATCTTATAATTCCAATTTAAAATGCTCAATACTCTCAAAATCCTGAATATAAAGGAGGTCTGTCTAAAGGATGCCAAAGAAGTTCTCGATAACGGCATTATAGAGACCGTTTCCCTTCGGACAGTACCTATATTTTTAGGAATATTCCTATTAGAAAGTATTCCTTGTTCATATTCTTTTACTACTTATAACTTGTCCTCGAATGTAATTTTGCCTAATAAAATGCACCTTCATTGTTAGCCTTGTGTCTAACAATGGAGGTGCAGTTCACACCATGGACCGTTTTCTTACTTTTTCTTTACTTTTGCAAGCTCAGTTGAACCAGCAGTCGCTTGGTCACTTCCAATCATTTCAAATGATTCAACTGTATCAAAATTAGTAATAACAATTGGTGTAATGGTACTTGCAGCTTTTTCTTTTACTAAATCTAAATCAAAGGTAACAAGATCAGTTCCAACCTCAACCTTGTCTCCTTCTTTTACATGAGCGGTGAAGCCTTCACCTTTCATGTTCACTGTCTCAAGGCCGATATGGATAAGAAGTTCCAAACCAATTTCAGTTTTAATCCCAATTGCGTGTTTAGTTGGGAAAACCTGAATAATTTCTCCTTTTACAGGTGAAACAATTTTCCCTTCAGACGGATCAATTGCAAGTCCATCTCCCATCATTTTTTGAGAAAATACTGGGTCTGGCACCTCTTCTAAAGTAAGTATCTTACCAGTCGCTGGTGCAAATAATGTTTCCTCTACTTTTTTATCTTTACTACCAAATAATTTTTTAAACATAATAAACCTCCAAAATTAAAGATATGTTTAGTTGTATCATACCCAGAACCAGAAAAAAAGAATTATGAATTGATAAATTACTTTTACACTTTTCCGAAATATCATTTAATATATCAGCATCAAGATGAAGGAATATAGGTGAACATGTCGAATTAAAGAAGTAGTATTCGGAAGATTTAGATTAAAGGGGTGTCAATGGAGTTGGTTGATCATATTGGACATATTCTATACCATGTTCTCATCGTTATTTTTCCTATTCTTCTATATTATTTACTTGTCATTCAAGACAATGGCTCTACCCCAAAGCTTCACTTGAATAAATTACTAGGAATGAGCAGCATTATCCTTCTATTAACAATGTCGTTTCCTGTTTCTTACGCGAATGGATTTTCGTATGATTTTCGGATTATCCCTATTTTTGTCACATTTCTTTACATTGGATTCTTTAGAGGTATGGCAATTATTCTGATGATGTTGGTATATTCGCAAGTACTAGGATATACTAACTATTTCATGCTCTTAATGAATTACGCAGTTATTACAATCATTTTTTATTTTCTCTTAAAAAAATATCATTCTCTTCTCTTAAACAAGAAGCTGATGCTCTTATCATCCATTTACTGTTTTATTGTCATAACCAGAACGATTAGCCTAGTAAAAAATAATCAGACTGAACAAATCCTAGAGATGTACATTTTTTCAATTGCTACCTTGATTACACTTCTATTGGTCGTTCTACTAATTGAAAATCTAAATCACCAAATCCAATTACAAAGGGAACTAAGACGGTCTGAAAAAATGAATGTGATTAGTCAGCTAGCTGCATCGGTTGCTCATGAGGTTCGCAATCCATTAACAACAGTAAATGGGTTTTTACAGTTAATTATACGTGATGAAAACATCACCGAAAAACAGCGAAATTATATTGATATTACCCTTTCAGAATTAAATCGTGCACAATCGATTATTAATGATTATTTATCCCTTGCAAAGCCCAACAATAGTAGTACACAATTAATAAACATTAGCGAAGAACTTGCAAAAACCGTGGAGTTAATGACATCCTATACAAATATTCAAAATATTGAGGTTAAAATCTCTATTGAAAAACTCTTGTTTATCAATGGAAGTAAAGATGAGATTAAGCAGGTTCTTATTAATATTATAAAAAACGCAATTGAAGCGATTGGAAATGATGGGTTACTGAAAATCGAAGCCTTTTCCAATGATAAAGACATCGTCGTAAAAATAACGGATAATGGCCTAGGTATGACGAAGGAACAACTCGCAAAAATAGGAACTCCCTTTTATTCAACAAAGGACAAAGGAACTGGCGTTGGGCTTACAATTTGCTTTCAAATTATTGAACAATTAAAAGGCTCAATTGAGGTTGAAAGTGCTGTTGGTATTGGCACATCCTTTATTATAAAGCTTCCAACCTATCAACCACCTTCAACATCAGAATAAATAGAGAGGTGAACATAAATGTGTGGGCGATTTACTTTATTTGCAGAGTTCGACGATATACTTAATCGGTTTGATATTGAAGCCGCGATTGAACAAGATTTATATATCCCGAGCTTTAATATTGCCCCTTCTCAATCTGTCCTATCAGTAATCAATGATGGTAGAAGTAATCGCCTCGGGTATTTGCGTTGGGGCTTCGTTCCCTCATGG
>NZ_JBALOX010000033.1:8453-19336 GCF_036965165.1 Bacillus sp. JJ1521
TCGTCAAGCCTTTAAATTTAGACGCTGCCTCGTTATTGCGGACAGCTTTTATGAATGGAAAAAAGGTGCGGACAAATCTAAAACACCAATGCGGATCAAATTAAAGTCAGATGAACCGTTTGCAATGGCGGGAATCTGGGAACGTTGGAAATCCCCTGATGGGAAGACCATGTTTTCCTGTTCAATCATAACAACAACTCCAAACGTACTTATGAAGGATATTCATGACCGAATGCCGGTTATCTTGCAAAAGGAAGATGAAAAAAAATGGCTTGATCCTTCATTGGATGATGTTTCAAAATTGTCTCATTTACTCAAACCTTTTGATGCCGATGGGATGGAGGCATTTGAGGTTTCAGCGTTGGTCAACTCACCTCGTAATAACTCACCAAATTTAATACAAAAAATATGTTAACCACGACTGTGATCCTATTTGGATTCAGTCGTTTTTTCATTTTTCCAATTCATAAATCCCCATTTCTTGGAGATAAATAAGATGATTTAACAAAAGTAGAATGGAGTATTTTTTAATGAAGTTAGCCCATTTATCAATTGAACTTATTACCGGCTTTTTCCTGCTATTTATCATCGTTAAGGTTGTTGGTAGAAAAATCATCAATCGACTTACACCATTTACGTACATTGCAGGAATTGTCTTCGGAGAAATCTTAGGAAATGCACTATACGAAGACAAAATAAATACACTTTATATCGTATACTCGATGTGCCTTTGGGGATTATTATTATTCATTGTTGAACTTCTCGGACAAAAGATATTATCGTTCCGTGGATTCTTAGAAGGAAAACCAATTGCTCTAATCAAAAACGGAGCCGTTGATAAAGATGCCTTAAAAAAGGCCAGGTTGAATATCAACCAATTACAAAGCCTTCTTCGCGAACGCGAAACTTTTTCCGTAAGAGAGGTAGCTTTTTGTTTTCTCGAGCCAAACGGTAAAATTAGTATATTAAAGAAAGCAAAATATCAAAAAACAACGGGAAATGACTTCAATTTAACAGAAAAACCTGTATATGTACCTGTAACCCTCATCCGAGATGGAAAAGTGTTATGGGACGAAATTCGAGATTTAGGATTTAATGAAGCATGGTTAAAGAACCATCTTCACTCACAAAACGTTTCAGATTATAAAGATGTCTTTTTAGCGGAATGGCAAGAAGATGAAGGAATCTTTGTTCAAACTTACATTTAAAAACAAGCTGGAGGGATTATTTTGAAAAAAATAGTAGTGTCTTTTTTGACTATTATTATTATAGGAACATTAACTGGCTGTGCACCTCCAAAGGATAAGTCGAATCATGAGAACTCCAAGCAATCTGAAGAGAAAAAAGATGATAAAAAAATAAAAATAAAGGTAGCGGACGAGGAAGAAGATAAGAAGGAAAAGAAGGATTAAAACCATTTGAGGTGATTTGACATGGATTTCCCTATCATACATACAAATTTTTGGGATGCTGTAATCGCAGTGCCGCTCGTTATGATCATTACACAAATTATTAAGATCTTGTTTAAAATACCTAAAAAGTATGTCCCCACTTTAGCACTTATTTTTGGATTGCTAATCTCTGTTTTCTATAGTCATCGACATAGCCTAGGTGCTGGTTTGTTCATGGGCTGGTTTTATGGTTCTGCTGCGATAGGCTCCTATGCCTCCTTAAAAACAACTATATTAGCATATCGAAATAAAAGTGACTAAATGGATGTTCCCTTCAAGAGGTCTTGTTTGATTAACAATTAATAAAGAACTATTCCTCCACCAGCCAATATCGAAAAATTGGTGGAGGACAGTATTATTTTTATTAGAATGGGAAATTTGTTTTCCCCATTAATAACTGTATAAGGCACACCAATGTGCTAATAGATCTTTTCAACACTTTAGCGCTTACTAAACCTAATTATAAGGAGTTTTTTAAACTTTCATAGATATGAATTTCTAAATATCCAGACACATTATACTGGAAACATTAGGAATTAAATTAAAAAATCCAATACTAATGTATTCAAACCTAATCCTTATTTTTTAGAATTATTACAGGTAACATATCTACTACTGTTCCAATCTCATCTTTACCAGTCGCCGAAAAAAGTACTTGTGATTTTTCTTTTTGTTTACCGCTAATTTCAATTATAAATCTATCAAGATCTGTAGTATTAAAATCAACAGACAAGCTTTCTTGAGGGCCTAATTCCCTTGTTTTTCTGGAAAACTTGGTTTTTTCACCATTTAATTGAAATAGTGTAATCGAAAACTTAGCTTTTTTCTTTCGACTGTTATTCACAGCGATTACAGTTACAGTGAAATAAACTGGTTCACTAGCATAGATAGTTTCGTTTTCATTCTCAATAGGAGCGGTTGAATATAAAAATTTGCCCAATAGTATACCCTCCTTATTATAAAATTTGATTACCCTGATGCAAAAAGATTAAACTTCTCCCTATTTGTATATGCTTGAGTAACTTTGTTGATTGGACAGATTGACTAGTCCATATACATCAAATTTACTTTATACAATATCTAAATTCCGTAGCATATCTAGGAAATGTTCCCCATATTGAATTGGGCTAAATGAAGTCTGGATTAGCTTGTTAGCACTCGTGATAATCTTTTGTCTCAGTTCAAGATTATTAATAAGTTCATTCGCTTCGTTCAAAAATTCCAAAATATTTCCTTGATGATATAGTTTCCCTGTCACATTGTGAATTACAAAGCTCTCAACTCCACCAGATCTTGTTGTTAAAACAGGGCAATTACAGCTCATCGCCTCGATTACTGAATAGCCGAACCCCTCAAGTTTAGAAGTTGAACATACAACCCCCCCTGATTTTCCTATCATCGAATAGTACTTGGCCATATTTTTACGTCTGACGTTTTCATAGACTATAAGATTTTCAGTCAAGTTAAGCTTTTGTACCCATGCGGAAAATTTTTTTTGTTCATTTTTTGATACAACGGTTGGATCATGAAAAAACCATAGTTGAATATTAGAGAACATTTCACGAAGGGAATCCCCTATTTTTAAGAACTCTATCCAATTTTTATTTTGATCTAATCGTCCGACCCATCCAACTACTATTTTTGGAGGTAAAGGGACGTCTACATAAGTAAAGAGATTTGTATCGATACAGTTATGAAGGCTAAATTTATTTATTTGAGGAAAATGTTTTTTCACTAGCTCGTTCAGAAAAGTGGTATTTGGATAAAGAATGGCATTCGCATATTGCATTACATATGGCTCCGCTTTTTCTAACCATCTAACTGTTGCTTGATAATTTCCTAAGCCCTGAATTTCGTAAATGACTTTACCCGAATAGCCAAGTCTATTGAGTCTTTCCAAAAACAAGTAGTCAGTACATACAATAATTGCTGTATATTTGTGTTCTTTAATTATTTTTTCAATTTCTTCATCAGTTTTCAAAATATAGTTGTGGGAATCACATTCGAAATCGAGATTCACACCTTTGCTAAAATATAAAAAATGACATTCTAACCCTTTTTTTCTTAATGCTAAATTTCTCTCATAATTAAGTGTTACCATCCCGCCACTGGCAGTTGAAAAAACAAACAATAATTTCATCTGATCCCTCTTTTTAAAGTTGCAGGTTTTTTTTATGTTATGACATGAATCCTTTAATTGTTTGGATAATATTAAGCCACTATGCACTAATTTTTTATTAAATTAGTGCCTTTACAGTACAAGTAACTATACGCTTTTATTGATGTATTCATAAGATAAACACGTGACTAATAAATAGAGGAGGTGTTTGAACTGGTAATTCACGATAATTGTGATGCGAAAGAAAATGCAATCGTAACAGTAGGAATAATAGGACTTGGATTTGTGGGTTTACCTCTGTCACTTCTCTTTGCTGATAATGGCTTTAAAGTTATAGGAATAGATAGTGATGAATCAAAAATTGAAAAATTAAATAATGGAGTAAGCTATCTGCCGGACATAACGAATCAAGAACTTCAAGAAGTAATAACAACAAGTAAAATAAAAGGAACTGTTGATTACGATATCGTAGAAACACTTGATGTAATTATTGTTTGTGTCCCGACACCATTAACCAGCTATAAAACTCCTAATTTAAGCTACCTTAAAACGGTCGGAGAAGAATTAGCGCCAAGGATAAGGAAAGGACAGCTTATCATATTAGAAAGTTCTACATTTCCAGGCACCACTAAAGAGGTATTTCAGCCGATTCTTGAGAAAAACGGGTTAAAGGCAGGAGAGGATTTTTTTCTTGCTTATTCACCAGAACGAATTGATCCCGGAAACAAGCATTATAAAGTCAGTGAGGTTCCAAAAATCGTAAGTGGAGTTAGCAGTAATTGTCTCCAAAAAATTTGTAATCTATATAAGAAAGTTTTTCAAAAAATTGTTCCTGTTTCTTCTACTCAAATTGCTGAATTTACAAAACTTCTTGAAAATGCTTATAGATTTATCAATATTTCATTTATAAATGAACTTGCTATCTTAAGTGATACTATGGAAATCGATTTATGGGAAGCAATTAATGCTGCCAGTACTAAACCATATGGATTCACTCCTTTCTATCCTGGGCCGGGAATAGGAGGACATTGCATACCAGTAGACCCCTTATATCTTGCTTGGAAATCCAATCAGTGCGGTTTTGATAATAAAATGATTCGATTATCAGATGAAATTAACGACCTAATGATTGACTACATTGTTCAGAAAATCAAAAATTTGTTGTTTGATAAAAGTAGTAAAAGAGTTTTGATTTATGGTGTTACTTATAAAAAAGATATTAATGATATTAGGGAATCTCCTGCAATTAAAATTATGCATTTACTACTACAATTAGGAATTGAGGTTTCTTATCATGATCCTTATGTTCCTGAAATGAATATTAGCGAGTGCAAATATACTAGTATTTCCCTAACTGAAAATACGCTACAGCAAAGTGATTGTGTAGTTATTTTAACGGATCACTCTAATATACCGCTTGATAAAATACTTGGTCATGCAAACCTTGTTTATGATGTTAGAAATGTAACAAACCGATTAAAGAGCAAAGCAAAAGTAATACGATTCGGAGGAGGAGAAGGATGAAAGTATTAGTAACAGGCGGTGCAGGCTTTATTGGCTCGCATCTTGTTGAGAGACTAATAGAGAAAGGACACGATGTCACCTGTTTAGATGATCTATCAACAGGAAAGGATTCTTTTCTTATTCACGTTATGAAGCATCCAAAATTTTCATTTGTAAATGGTTCGGGTTTGGATCGTAGTTTGTTAAAAGGGCTTATAGAAAATTGTGATATAGTTTTCCATTTAGCTGCAGTATTAGGAGTTAAGAATACTGTGGAAAATCCTTTGAAAGTCATTGAAGGTAATATTGATGTCACACGCAATATATTGGAATTAGCGTTCCCAAGAAAGGTAAAAGTAATATTCTCATCAACATCTGAAGTGTATGGAAAGAATGAAATGCTTCCTTTCAGCGAAGAATCAAACAGGGTTCTTGGGCCAACTACAACACATCGTTGGTGTTATGCAACCGCAAAGGCATTAGACGAACATATGTGCTTTGCTTATGCAGAAAAAGGGTTGCCTGTCACTGTATTACGCTATTTTAATTCTTATGGACCTCGTGCAACATCTACACAATATGGTGGAGTTGTTCCAAAATTTATAAGTGCTGCATTAAAAGGAGAGCCGATTACCGTTTATGGAGATGGAAGACAAACGAGATGTTTTACGTTTATTGATGATACTGTAAAAGGAACTTTGTTAAGCATGGATGAAAAATTTAACAATCAAGTATTTAATATTGGTTCCAATCAGTTAATTTCTATAAATGAATTAGCTGAAAAAGTGAAGGAAATTACTCAATCCAGCTCCCCGATCGTCCATATTCCTTATGACCTAGCTTATGGAACAGGTTATGAGGATACTTTAAATCGAACACCTGATTTAACCAAGGTCAAAAAACTATTAAAATTTGAACCTACTGTTTTATTAGATGACGGATTAAAAAGAACGATTGAATGGTTTAAAAATGAACTGCTAATAGGCGGTGGAAGTTGATATGAAAGTACTCGTAACAGGCGGAGCAGGATTTATAGGATCACATATTGTAGACCTATTAGTTGAACTTGGTTATGAGGTAATCGTTGTTGATAACTTAAGTTCAGGAAATTCAACCTTTTTACCTCCCAACATTACATTTTACAAAGCTGACATTCAATCAAGTATACTAAATGAAATATTTATGAAGGAAAAACCAGCTTACGTTATACATCAAGCTGCACAAGTCGATGTCAGCAGATCGATCCTTGATCCGTCAGAAGATGCCGAAAATAATGTACTAGGCACGGTTCGATTGTTATCATGCTGTATTAAACATAATGTACAAAAGATCATTTATGCTTCCTCATGTGCAGTGTATGGAGAAACAGATGATTGCAGTATTACTGAGTCATTCCCCATCAAACCATTATCGTTTTATGGCCTCTCCAAATATACCCCGGAAGTTTATATTAAACTTTTTCACGATCTGTACGGTCTTCCCTATACGATATTAAGATACGCAAATATTTATGGACCGAGACAATCACCAAAAGGCGAAGGCGGGGTTGTGTCAATATTTCTAAAGAAACTAATATCTAAGGAAGCACCAGCTATTTTTGGAAACGGTGAGCAGACACGTGATTTTGTATATGTAAAGGATGTTGCCATGGCAAATATGCTTTCTTTGCATAAAGGTGAAAATGAAATATTGAATATTAGCAGGAATGAGAAAACGAGTATTAACCAGCTTTATCACATGATAACTTCTATTGTTGTATCAAATCCCCCCTCTCCTTTCTACCAAGCTCCACGAAAAGGAGATATTCTCTACAGCAAATTGGATAACGCTAAAGCAAAACGTATTTTAGGCTGGGAACCCAAATACAATTTAATGAAGGGATTACAGGAAAGTTATGAATATTATTTACATGAATATACAAAGGAATCTTAAATAATATTTCAGTTATGGCACTCATAAAAATAAGAATAATCATTTTTGAAATCGGAGGTGTGAACTACTAATTTTACCTAAGGTATTGATTGTTTCGATCCCTAAAAGCGGAACACATCTTTTAAGACAACTGATTTAAGGCATTCCGGGTATGCAGGAAGATTGTTAATAGAATTGGATTACGAAAAAGATTTGAACTGGCAAACTCTTTTCTTGATTGTGAGGAACTAAAAATGAAAATCTTAATTATTACTTTTTTTCCTTATCCGGATGGGGGGGGTGTTTCCACATATATTCAACTGCTTCATAATGTATTAAAAACCATGGGGCATGAAGTTGATATTTTATCACATAATCCTGACAGAACAAAATATTATATGCCAACTAATGGTCAGATGACTGAAAAAAATATTATCTGGAATTCATTAAATGAAAAAGTTCATCAATTTTATCAATTACATTTCTCACAAACAGACTTAGGGATTCGTAGCCAGGAAATCGATCGGTATGCGTTTGAAGCTGTACTGACAAATTATAGAATAATTGATTATGATTTAATTCACTGTCAGGATGTCATTTCAGCAAGAGCTGTTCAAAGAATTGTAAATAATAAGGTACCTATAATAAGTACGATTCATGGTGCTTTGTCTTTAGAATTATTGTTGCAAGGATGGATAAAAGGAAAGGAAACTTTGATGTGGAATTATTATCAGGAAATAGAATTATCCGGATTAACATCTAGTACTATCAATATTATTCCTTCAAAATGGCTAAAAAACATTTTAATTAAGGAATTTGGCTTAGCTGAAGAACATTTTGAAGTTATCCCCAATGGCATAGACATTGACAATTTTATTAAAAAAATGGGTGAACCCTCTTCCCTTTCACCTCCAAAAAACAAATTGGTTGTTGTTTGTCCAGCCCGTTTAACCCGTGAAAAAGGTCATAAGTTTTTATTAGAAGCTTTAGGGAAAATTAGTCGATTACGGAGTGATTGGATCTGTTGGTTGTTGGGCGATGGCCCAATTAAAAAGGAGATTGAAAGACAAATAATACAGCATAATCTTCAAAATCATGTTTTTTTACTTGGCCGTCGTGAGGATCTGCCCGCATTATTGAAACAATCTGACATTGTTGTCCTTCCAAGCTTACAGGACAATCAGCCTTTTGTAGTAATGGAAGCACAAATATCAGGAACACCTATAGTAGTTGCAGATGCTGGAGGTATACCTGAAATGGTAGAGCATATGAAAACGGGATTAATCTCAGCCTCTGGTGATAGTGAGAGCTTATCTGCAAATATTATCAATCTTTTAGAGAACACATCACTGAGAAATACATTAGCCTTAAATGCCAAAGAATGGGGTTTAAAGCAATGGTCATTAAACACATTTACTCAGAGAATTATGAAAATATATAATACTGTTTTATAAAAACAAGACTGCAAGATGAAATGGAATTTTGAATAGATAGGTGAATTTTCATGAAAATACTCTTAGCCACCTATTGGTTAATCCCTCATGTCGGTGGGGTATGGGCTTATCTAAAATGTTTAAAACAAGAACTTGAAAATTTGGGTCATTCAGTTGATATTCTTGCACATGACTCAACTGTAACGAAATATATTATTTGGAATACGGAAAAGTATATTTTAAAAAGAAAAATAAGAGAACCTATTTCTTCAAAATTGGATTATTTTAATAAAAATTGGAAATTTACTCTTGATGCAAATGAGACGGAGATATTAAATAATGAACTAGAACATCACTGCTTTGCTGCTGCCTCTGCTTTCTCCTGTCTCTCACAATATGATTTAATTCATACCCATGATGTTATATCAACACGAGCAATTGCAAATGTTATCCCACCACACATCCCTTTTATTTCAACAATTCATGGTTGTCTTGCAACAGAATACATTATTTCCCAACAAAATAAAAATACCCGATTAGACATTTTACAATTAAAAGAAACATTATTGTGGAAGTATTATTCGGCCCGTGAATTCTTTGGCGCTACTAAAAGTGATGTGACTCATGTGCCTACACACTGGCTTAAAAACCTCTTAACAGATGAATTTAAGGTGCCTGAAAAACAACTTTATGTGCGACCATTAGGCATGGATGTTGAAATTTTTTTAGAAAAAATGCTAGAACCGGTCAGGTCTCTTCCCCCCAAAAAAGAAATAACTATTATATGTCCAGCACGACTTACACCTGAAAAGGGCCATACATTTTTATTGGACGCATTAGTAAGGTTGAAACAAGAAAACCCTAATTGGATTTGTTGGCTTGCTGGTGATGGTGAACTTAAGGAAATATTAGATTCCAAAGTAAAAGAATTAAATCTGGAAGAATTCGTAGTATTTTTGGGTACAAGAGATGATGTCCCAGCCTTACTAAAACATACTGATATTTTAGTTTTACCGAGTCTTCAAGATAATCATCCATATACCATTATGGAAGCTCAGGTAGCAGGTGTTCCAGTGGTGGCTAGTGATGCTGGAGGAATTCCTGAAATGGTTACGGATCACCATACTGGGCTAATATCGACAAAAGGAGATTCTGAATCGTTATTTTTGGGTTTAAAAGAACTTATTGAAAATAAGCTTCTTAGGGAAAATTTAGCAAAAAATGCCCGTGAATTTGGAATAAACCATTGGTCAATGAAAAATCAGATTCACCAAGCAATCGACTTATATGAGATGACGATACTGCAAAAGAGTTAAATCATTCATCCTAAAATAGAAAGGGAATCATAAAAGTTGAAAATTTTGTTTGTATTTTTCTGGCCGCTTCCCTCGATAGCAGGTGGGGTTTGGACCTATCTATCTGGATTAAAAGAAAGCCTCGGGCATTTAGGATACCATGTTGACATCTTATCACCTCATCCTGAGTTTAATTACTACTATTTAGTGGGCACGGATCATGTTGTCGAAAAAAATTTTATAAAAGAACAGGTTTACAACCGAATAAATCCATTTTATCAATCGAATTTCCCAATGCTGTTACCATGGATTAGAAATATTGAATTTGAATGCTATAGCTTGGAACTTGCTCTTACTTTATTTAATTTAGAACAATATGATTTAATTCATGTCCATGATATTTATTCTGCAAGGGCCGTTTCCCGTGTAAAACCAAGTAATGTTCCAATTGTCTCAACCTTGCACGGATGTTTAGCGACAGAATATTTAATTAGAGCAGGAAAAATAAAATCAACTAATGAAATCCATACAGTGATTAAAAATATAGATAAAGATTATGTTTGGCGTCTATTCAAAGCTTATGAATGGTATGGTGCAACATCTTGCGAGCGAACAATTGTGCCATCAAAATGGCTGAAGCAATTATTAGTAGATTACGTTAACATTCCATCAGATTATATTAAAGTTATACCCTATGGAATTAATATTGGATCATTTTTAAATCATATGAAGGGAGGGCTTCATTATGGCAGTAATAAAAATAAAACGGTTATTATTTGTCCCGCGCGTTTAGATGAGGTTAAGGGGCACAAATATCTTCTAGATGCACTGTCAGAGTTATTAAAAGATAGTAAAGACTGGGTTTGTTGGATTGTTGGAGATGGTTTATTGAGAAAAAGTTTAGAAGATCAAACCAATAAGCTTGGTTTACAAGATTTTGTGAAGTTTTTTGGAAATCGTAATGATGTACCAACATTGATGAAAAATTCCGATATTGTCGTCTTGCCAAGCCTTCAGGATAACCAACCTTTTGTTGTTATTGAAGGACAGGTTGCAGGAAAGCCTGTAGTGGTAACGGATGCTGGAGGATTGCCGGAAATGGTTGAACATAACGAAACTGGCTTAATTGTACCAGCTGGAAATAGTCATCCTTTATACAAAAATCTTAAAC
>NZ_JBALOX010000034.1:0-18441 GCF_036965165.1 Bacillus sp. JJ1521
AAGTTTCACTGTATCTCGCGGTAAGATCAAAGACTAAAACTCCACTTCCTGTGAGCCAAAAATATGGGCGCAAATATGCCTTGGCGTATTTGATTTAGTATTCTTTCGGAACTGTCTCATTTGTTTAAAGTATGAAAATAATGTATCGTATGTGTTATGTGTAATTCAGACAATAGCAAAATAGAAAGTAGGAATATGAAGTGAAAGAACGAAGCCTTATCTTTTTTGATATAGATGGAACACTTTTGAACCATAAAAAACAACTTCCGGCTTCAACAAGGGAAGCCATTTTTAAACTAAAGGAACTGGGACATGAGGTTGCCATTGCTACAGGTCGGGCTCCTTTTATGTTCGAAGACCTGCGTGAAGATCTCGGAATCGGTACGTACGTTAGCTACAACGGTCAATATGTTGTATTAAACGGAGAAGAAATTTACACAAATCCATTAAATGATGAAGCTCTTATCCAATTAGCAGAAAAAGCACTGGCTAATAATCACCCTGTTGTCTTCATGGACCACGAGGACATGAAAGCAAATGTACCGGAGCATGAGTTCATCACAGAGAGCATTGCAACTTTAAAAATCAAAGGCTTTCCAACCTATGATCCAAAGTATTACGAAGGTCGTAAATTGTACCAATCGCTTTTATTCGTCCAAGAAGGGGAAGAACCGCAATACGAAAAAGAGTTCAAGGACTTTGATTTTGTGCGCTGGCATCCTGTATCCGTTGACGTCATCCCAAGTGGTGGCTCAAAAGCAAAGGGAATTGAAAAGCTTGTTGAAAAATTAGGAATCCCAGAAGAACGAGTATATGCCTTTGGGGACGGTTTAAATGATTTGGAAATGCTCACCACGATTCACAATAGTGTAGCGATGGGGAATGGGGTTGATGAAGTTAAAGAAGTGGCTAAATTTGTCACAAAGTCCGTGGAAGAAGACGGAATTGTGCACGGACTAAAAATGGTAGGGTTATTATAAAAAAGGGAAAAGCGAAAGAAGAGTAAAACTCAGCTTTCGCTCCTTTTTTTAGGGATGTAGGGACAAGTAGAATGAAGAACCTGTCTTATCAGGATTTAAAAATCATATCTATCTCCTGAATTTCTTTCTGGGTTAATTTTATGTCTAAGGCCTTAAGATTACTAACGATTTGGTCAGGTCTTTTTGCACCTGGAATGACAGAATCAATTCCATCACGTGTTAAGTACCAAGCAAGAACCAGATGGGCCATTTCTACATTTTTTGATTCGGAAATCGCTCGTAATTGCTTTACCTTTTCAAGATTCTGCAAGTATGTTTCCTCTTTAAAATAAGGCAATCGTGCACGAAGATCAGTGAACGTGGAATCCTTTGAAAATTTACCCGTTAGTAACCCTGCTGCTAAAGGATAGAATTGAATAAAGGAAATATTATTTTCAATCGTATAAGGGATAATGTCATTTTCTAATGCTCTATCTAATAAATGATAACCGCCTTGATATACATCGATATACCCATCAATATTGGCTTCTTTTAGTTGATCAATCGAAAAATTTGATACACCGATTACCCTTATTTTCCCTTCATCTTTGAGTTCTTTTAATGCCCCGATGGCTTCAGCTTTTGGCGTTGCTTTATCAGGTTTATGAATATAGTAAATATCGATATAATCAGTTTTTAGTCGTTTTAAACTTTCTTCAACCTCTTGTTTTAAAAAAGAAGGGGAGTTATCAAAATGGATTTTTTGATTAATTAGTTTAGGTCCGCCCTTTGTTGCAATAATGACATCAGAGCGATTATTCATCTCATTAACGACTTCTCCAATTAACTCTTCTGATCGACCAAATCCATAACTATAGGCAGTATCTATAAAATTAATATCATGCTGAAATGCAGTTCTAACTAAATCCTTTCCAACCTCATCATCAAGATTAGAATAGATATTATGGCCCCCAATCGCGTTTGCTCCTAACCCGACTGGATTCACATATATATCAGTCTTACCTAAGCGAACCTGTTTTGCCATTCTAAACAGCTCCCAATATTAATTATAAGGCTTATAATCAACGTCAACTTTATCTTTTTCCTGATAAGGAGCAAGCATAAAGGCAGCTTTAAAATCCGTTTCTCCTTTATTCACGAGATAATGAACTTTTTTCGGCTCAACATGGATAAAGTCCCCCTTTTTACAAAAGAAAACCTCGCTATCAATGTGGATTTCCAATTCACCTTCAAGAACAAAGAAATTTTCCTCCATTACATTATGGTAATGAGCGGGGAAGTCCTGACCGGGTCTTAAAACAACTACACCGAAATTCATCCTCGGACCTCTTTGTAGATATTTTGGACCGCTATCACCAAATCTGTATTCCCTTTCATTCTCATTAATAACTGTCATTCTCACCACTCCAAGTTCATTATTTTAATCCAGGTGCTATCCACAAATGATCCGTTAAACCGGTATCTGCTAGTTCAAGCTGGTGCTTGTAAATGTCTTTCCACTTTCGGTATAAGACGTCATACATTTCACGATTTTCTTGATTTGGCAAATAGGTTTTTTCAAAATGAATGACTTTCGATATGGCATCATTAAAATCCTTATAAACCTTCGCTCCCACACCTGCACAAATAGCAGCGCCTAATGCAGTGGATTCTCTTACTGTGGGAACTTTTATTGGCTTATTAAGTACATCAGATACAATTTGACACCACAGTTCGCTTTTCGAAGCGCCACCTGCAAAAATAATGGAATCAGGTGAGGTTTTTGTTATTTCATTCACTAATTCAATATTGCCCTTTGTTACAAAAGCTGCATTTTCCATGATCGCTCTATAAAAGCTTGCTTTATTAAACTTCTCGGAATCTAATTTGAAGTTAATAAAACCAGGTGAAGCATGCTTCCAGGATTTATAATTCATTTGATCGGAAAAAGTGCAAAGCAACCCATAGCTTCCGGCAGGAATGGCTTGTGCTCGTTTTTCCATCTGAGCATAGATACTTACACCCGTTTTATCTTGAATGTCCTTCTCAAGCTCACAAAAGCTATCCCTAAACCATCTCATTACTAAGCCAGGGAAAAAGGCAATCGCTTCGTACTGCCAGGTATCTGGTGCAGCATGGCAATTGACTCGAACCCTGCATTCTTCATCCATTACCACATGATTTGTTGTATATTCGTATTGCCAGAAGCTACCTCCAAAAACAGCAGCATCTCCTTCTTTAATCACTCCTACACCAATACAACCGAGCTGTGCATCCCCACCACCAGCAACAACGAGAGTTTGAGGACTTAACCCTGTGAGTGCCGCCATTTTATCTGTTACAGTTCCAATCACCGTACCACTTTCGTATACAATTGGAAAAATATCATCTCTTAGGTTTACTTTTTCGGCAATGGAAGGATCCCAAAACCTATTTTTTAGGTCAAAAAGTCCCGTGGTACAGCCATTTGAAGGCTCCACTGAGATAATATCTGTAAGCCGATAAGTGATCCAATCATTAAGCATAGTAACGTATTTTATTTTTTTATATGTTTCAGGGAGATTATTTTTAACCCAAAGGATTCTTGGGATGGCACCTAAGGAAAATGTCTGACCAGAGAGTGTATAAATCTCGGATTCTATTGAATCGCTTTGGCTATAAAGATTAGAAACTTCATGATTTGAACGTGAATCTACATTTGCACATGCCCATAGTTCCTTACCTTCTTCGTCATATAAAACAATTGCTTCTCTCATGCTCGTCGTAGAAATAGCAAGAATATCCTGTGGAACAATGTGACTTTTGACAATTGTTTCTTTAATGAGCTCAGTGATGATCCCAATATTATTATTGATATCAAAATCCATAGATCCCGGATATCGCACGTCCTCATGATGCGTCCATTCAGCTTGTGAAACACATACCTCTTGCCCAGATGTGTCAAATAAGATCACTCTCACACTGCCAGTTCCAGCATCGATAGCCATTAGGAATTTCCCCATTCTCCCGATTTCCCCCTTAATATTAAAAATGGTAGTACAAAAGAATACAGTTGATTTTGGCTACTAGTTGGTAGGAGCGGAAGATGCGAGACTCCTGCGGGAAAAGCGCGTCCATGGGAGACCCCAAAGGAGCGCAAGCGACGAGGAGGCTCCCGGACCGCCCGCGGAAAGCGAGTATCTGTAGCGGAAATCAACAGCAAAAAGCTTGGATATAAAGTACACTTTAAAGCAAATCTTGGGCAACGGCTTCATCAGTAATGAGAACATCAATATATCCCCCTTGAAGTGCACCTATAATTGCATCCTGTTTTTCATATCCACCAGCAACAGCCACTACATGATTAAGGGATTTTAGTACTTCGATTTCAGTACTAATTAGTTGTTTGTGAAAATCTAAATCTAAAACATTACCATCAATGTCGTAAAACTGGCATAATAAATCGCCAACTGCACCTTTTGACTTTAATATTTCAAAGTCATTTGTATTGAAATAGCCTTCTTTTATGATTGTGGCTCTGTCATTTAGAGCACCGATTCCAATTACCGTTAAATTCGTATATGGAATCATGTCTAATATTTTACTAACCGATTGTTCCTTTAGTAGATGCTCTGCAATATTTTTAGAGGAAACGATTAAGGGGGAAGGAACAATATAATGGTTGTAATTTGGGTTTGTATAATAGTCTGACCTCGTATCAATTGCGGTAGGCATGTAGAATTTTACACCGCCGGATAAAGAAACAAATGTCACCTTGTACTTGGTAGAGATTCGCAAATGTCCTAATGTTCTAGATACAGCTTCCCCATAACCAATACTGATCATCGTGTCACTTGTGATTCGATCTTCTATGTACTGGGCAGCAGCTATCGTCAAACTTTCAACATTATTTTGATTTGACGTAGGGACGATAATGATATCTTTTAAATTATATTTTTCCTTAATCTTATTTTGGAGACTAAGTTTATCGATTTCTTCTAAGTTAATTTTGAATTGAATCACATTATTCGTTTTTGCCTTTTCAAGGTATTTAATTACCTTCATTCTTGATAAATTAAGAGAATCTGATATCTCATTTTGGGTTAAACCTTCAATATAATATTGCCATGCGATTTTTACGATTAAGTCATTTTCATAGTTCATTATGATCACTCTTCTTAACTATATTTTTGGTTTATACAAATTATTCATATGCCAACAAATGTTTAAAAATGATACAAACATAACAACCAGGTCGCAAATAATTAGCGTATGTATTTACAGAAAAACCCTTTTATTAAAATGGGTATAATCACAGACCTAGGAATATATATGTAATAAAAAAGTTCTATCGCATATAAAATTTTAATAATTATGAAAATGAATAAATTTATCGGGACTAAATAAAATGTTTAAAACTAAAACAAATGGAGAGCGGTTACAAAGGTAGAGAGAGTGGGGGTTTTTATGAATGTGAAAAACCGGTTGGTGTGGTTAGATGATATTCACAAGTCATTTAACCAAAATGAAGTCCTTAAAGGTGTCTCTCTAGAAATTTATGAATCTGAAGTAATCTCGATTATCGGTGGGAATGGTGCTGGAAAGAGTACACTAATGAAGATTCTTACAGGAGTCTATAAAGCGGATAGTGGGAATATCGAGGTGAATGGAGAAAAGGTGAATCACTTTAATCCTGCCACCGCACATGGAAAAGGAATCTATTTAGTGCCGCAAGAACCTTTATTATTCCCCAATATGACTGTTGAGCAAAATCTTGCAATTGGATTAAATCGGAAAAAGAAAGATCTCAGGGAGCAAGCAATAAAATTAATACACCAACTAGGATGGGATTTTGATTTGAATCGATTTGCCATTTCACTATCGATTGCTGAGCAACAACAAATAGAAATCATAAAAGGGCTTTTACGGAATGCAAAAGTTCTTATTTTAGATGAACCAACGTCGTCCTTAACATTTGCAGAAACGAAAAGCTTGTTCAAGTTAATTGAAAAGTTAAAAGCCGAGGGTGTTGGTATCTTTTATATAACCCATCGACTTGACGAGGTTTTTCAAATATCCACACATGCTGTAATACTAAGAGACGGTAAAGTAACGTTGAAAGGGCACATTCAGGACTTTACGAAGGAAATGTTAATTAATGGATTGTTGCCTTTAGACAGTGAACGAAGCGGAAATGAAGGATTTAATAAAAAATTCGTCAGCCGAGTTCAAGAAGAGCCGATTTTGAAAGTCCAAAACATATGTGGTGATGGCTATAGAAACATTAACTTGGAGGTTTATAAGGGGGAGGTAGTTGGTATAGCCGGACTCGTTGGAGCTGGGAGAACCGAAATTGCAGAGGCGATATATGGAATCAATAAAATTAGTAGCGGAAAGGTTTATTTGAACGGAAAGGATATTACGAATTTATCAGCTAACGAGACAATTGATAGTGGTTTAGCCTATATTCCAGAGGATCGATTTTTAAATGGAACTTTTTCAATTAGTTCGGTAAGCAATAATGTCACTGTACAAGTAATAAAAAATCAGGGTTTCTTCATCAATAAAAAATTGGAAGAAAAAATTACGAAGGAATATGTAAACAAGTTAAGTATTAAAATAAGTGACCAAAATGATGAAATTAAATCATTATCCGGAGGGAATCAGCAAAAGGTAATCATTGCGAGGATTTTATCAACAAACCCGCAACTCATCATAATGGATGAGCCCACTAGGGGGATTGATGCGGCAGCAAGAAGTGATATATATTCCATCATCACACAACTAAAAGAACAAGGATATTCAATATTACTAGTTTCTTCAGATCTAGAAGAAATCGAAAGAATAAGTGATCGTATCTATGCCATTTATCGTGGAACATGTACGGACTGTCTAGGATTCGATGAGATTAATGCAACCAATGTGATGAGCGCAGCTTTCGGTACATTTAAAGGAAGTGATCTAAATGTCTAAAATCATTGGACTCACAAAATATCGAGAGTTTCGAACCATCACTTTCTTGATCATGATTTTTTTACTTGTCGGTCTCGTAAACTCTGACTTTCTTGCGATAGAAAACATCCTAAATTCTGTAAAAAATAGTTTGCTATATATTGTTCTTGCCGTTGGGTTGACTTTCGTTCTATTAACTGGAGAAATTGATATTTCTGTTGGAGCTACAATGGGGCTTAGTGCTGCTGTCAGTGGTGTGATCGTGAGGGATGGAGGAAGCATTTTCCTTGTGTTCATTGTGGCCATTGGCATAGGGGCGCTTATTGGGTTAATCAATGGAATAGGTGTTACGAAACTAAAAATATCTTCATTCATTATGACCCTAGGTATGTTGGAAATTGTGAGGGTTATCCAAGTGATTTACACAGATGGAAAATGGATTGAAAATCTTCCTGCACATTTTAAACAAATTTCACAAATGAAACTATTTGGAATGAACGCATTAGGGATTATTGTGATTTTAACCGTTATAATCCTCCATCTTTATCTCTTAAATAGCAGAAATGGGAGGTATTTCTCTGCGATTGGCGACAATGAGGACGGAGCAATATTAATGGGAATACCCGTAATAAGATATAAAGTCATTTCATTTGTTATTTGTGGGATCTCTGCTAGTTTGGCTGGACTCATATTTGCAAGTCAGGTTGGTTTTATATCCACCACTGCAGGTTTAGGTATTGAAATGACAGTGATTGCAGCAGCCGTTCTTGGAGGGGTTTCCTTAAGCGGTGGCATCGGTTCTGTCATTGGTGCGTCAATTGGTGCCATTATTATGAGTTCGATCAATTCAGCACTTGTATTCTTAAAAGTCCCAGCCTTTTGGAATGCAACCATCTCGGGCTCTCTATTGATTATCATCGTAGTAGTGGATGTACTTATTTTCCGTAGAGCTAACAAGAAAGCCAAAAAGGAGAGATTAAATGCTAGGGTCCTAACCATGCAGAAGGAGGGGTGAAATCCAAGATGCTAAAAAAAATACCGAAGTGGAATTTGGTGCTTTTACTAACGTTAATTGGCGAAATTATTGTCTTCGGTTTAATTAACCCACGGTTTTGGAATATACATGTCCTTTTAAATAGTTTTAATGATTTTGTAGGCATTGCGATCATCGCCTTTTTTGTAACATTTGTTGTGATTACAGGGGGTATCGATATTTCTGGTGGTTCTATAATTGGACTCACTTCAGTCGTAACGGGAATCTTGGCACAATTTGTTGGAATGAATATTTGGATTGCAGCCCTTCTTGCAGTATTGGTTGGTGGCCTCTGTGGCTTGTTGAATGGCGTTCTCATTGCATATGCCAAAGTTCAAGCCATGGTAATCACTTTAGGCGGAATGCTTTTATATAGTGGAATTGCAATCGTATTAGTAGGCTTATCAGGAACAAGCACATATGAGGGGATTTCTGGATATTCGCAACAGTTTATTAACCTAGCGAATGGCAAACTTTTTGGAATACCACATTCCGTTCTGTTCTTTCTTGTAATACTCCTGATTGCATATATCCTCCTTCACAAAACGAGATTTGGGAGATATATCTATTTAACTGGCATTAATCAAAACGCTGCGGATTACGCTGGTATCGATACGAAAAAGATTATTACGAGCACTTACATTTTATCGGGATTAAGTGCAGGAATAGCTGGAGTCATTTTAACTTCCTATTTAGGAAGTTCTAGAGCAGATTTTGGTGCTGAGTATTTAATGCCTATTTTAACTGCAGTCGTCTTAGGAGGAACATTAATTACTGGAGGTAAAGGGGGTGTTATAGGCACTGCGCTAGCAAGTATCGTTGTTGGTTTCTTAAAACTAGGATTGCAAATGGGAGGAGTTCAGACACAATATATCGGCTTAGCTACAGGTTTGCTTTTAATTTCTTCGGTTGCATTCTTAGGTGTTCCGGGATTCAAGTCCAAAGTTAAAAGGTACTTAACTATTAAAAAGGACAGAGGGGGAAATCTACATGCGTAAATCAAAGTTATTTAAACTATTAACTGGAGTGGCTCTTTTAACATTGTTATTAGCAGCTTGTAGCGGAAAAGATGCTGGCTACAGTACAGATAAGGGTTCCGGCGGAGAAAAAGATGCAAAAGATATTGAAGTCGTCTTTATTCCAAAAATGACTGGGAATGCCTTTTTTGAATCAGGTAATGACGGTGCCCAAGAAATGGCCGAAAAGATTGGATTTAAAGTGAAATATGATGGAGCACCAGAGGGGACAGTTGCAAATCAGGTGCAAATTATAAATAGTGCGGTAAACAGTGGTGCAGACGCAATTGCGATTTCATCCGTTACTTCAGATGGCTTAAATCAAGCGTTACAAAAGGCATTAGATGCAGGAATAAAAGTGGTTACATGGGATTCGGATGTTGACCCTAAATTTAGAACTGCCTATATCAACCAAGGTACACCTGACATACTTGGTGCCATGCTTGTCGATATGGCAGCAAGTCAGTTGAAAAATCCCGATGAAGCACAACAAGTAGCATGGTTCTACTCAAGCCCAACTGTACCTGATCAAAATTCATGGGTTGATTATGCAAATAAATATATGAAAGAAAAGTATCCGAACTGGGAAGTAGTGACAACACAATTCGGTGATGGGAATGAACAAAAATCGTTGCAAGTGGGAGAGAGTATTCTAGATTCATACCCTGATATCGATATCATTATTTGTCCTGATTCAACTGCACTTCCTGCAATGGCTCAAGCTGCACAGAATAAAGGGCTAAATAAAGAAGATGTCATCATTACTGGCTTTGCGTCTCCAAACTCAATGAGACAGTATATTGAAAATGATACGATTGAAAACCATGGCCTATGGGATGTTAAAGATCAAGGAGCACTTGCAGTCTATATTGCGTATTATTTAGCCCAAGGAAATGAACTAAAAGTAGGTGACACTGTTGATGTTCCAGAACTAGGAGCAGTAAAAGTAGAACCAAACAGTGTTCAAGGCTATGAGTATGAAGCTGAAGATTCCGGAATTATTGTATTACCTGAGAGAATCGTATTCACAAAAGATAACACAGGGGATTATGATTTTTAGCCTCTGCCACTTTCTATTTAATACGATTTTCGAGAAATAGAGTAAGGAGAGGAAGAAAAAAATGGCTGATGTAATGGGGAACAAAGTAGCAAAAAAATTTTTAGAGGATATTCCTTTTTCCAATAATGGTAACTTTCATGTAAAAGGAGCAGCAAATTTAGATTGGGGAATGAAGGACCGATTATCAAGAATTTTTAATCCCAAAAGCAAAAGGACGGTTATGCTGGCTTTCGATCATGGATATTTTATGGGACCAACATCAGGTCTTGAAAGATTGGATATCCTTATTCCCAAATTAGCGAATTATGCTGATTGTTTAATGGGGACTAGAGGGGCAATTCGAAGTAGCGTTCCCCCATCATTCAATAAATCAATCGCACTTAGGGCATCATCAGGATCAAGTGTGCTTCAAGATGATTTGAGCCATGAATCAATGGTCGTGGATATTGAGGATGCCATTCGAATGAATGCAAGTGCTATCGCCATCCAAACCTTCATTGGGGCTGATGGGCAAAAGGAAACGATTGAACAATTAAATAAAGCAGTCAATCTTGGAACAAGGTACTCCATTCCAACTATGGGGGTTGTTGCTGTCGGAAAGGAAATGGAGCGCACAACCCAATTCTTCCTCTTAGCAACAAGAATGTTAGCGGAATTTGGGGTGCAAATTGTCAAAACCTATTATTGCGATGATTTTGAAAAGGTAGCCTCGGCTTGTCCAGTACCATTAGTAGTTGCGGGCGGAAAGAAAATTCCTGAAAAAGACGCACTTTCCTTAGCATACAACTCTATCCAAGGTGGGGCAGCAGGAGTTGATATGGGCAGGAACATCTTCCAATCCGATTTCCCTGAAGAAATGATTCAGGCTGTTGGAAAGGTTGTGCATGAAGGATATACGGACAAAGAAGCATATGAGTTTTACTTAGATTTAACGAATCCATAATTTTTGGTGGATTAGATTATTGGTAAAAAGCTTCTGCCTGGAATTTGGTAGAAGCTTTATTTTTTTTCTTTCGGGATAATATTTTCACTTTTATGACAAGTTGGGGTATAATTTACATATATATTTCGTATTACGAAGCATTTTTCAATGTTGGAAAGGGGAGATTTATGATGGCAATACTGCGCTCAGAGGTCCTTGTTGAACAAACATGGAACCTTGAAGATCTATTTGAAACAAATGAAGCATGGGAGAAGGAACTGGCATCAGTACAATCGGATATCCAAACCGTTACACAATTTAAGGGGCGTGTTAGCAAAAATGCTAAGACTTTGTTTGACTGTCTTGTGGCAAAGGATGCCTTGCACGAAAGAGTAATGCGTGTGGTTAGTTATGCGGACCTACATATGTCGGTAGATGGTACAAACTCCGTTTATCAGGCGAACGCTGCTAGAGCAGCATCGTTAATTGCAAATGTGGAAGCAAGCTTGTCATTTATTAAATCGGAATTGCTTACGCTAGACGCAGAAACGATCAAGTCATACATAATAGAGGAACATGGCCTGAAGGAATTCCAAAAAACCTTAACAGATATCCTTGAAGCAAAGGAGCATACCTTATCACCAGATGCTGAGGAAGTGCTAGCTGCTTTTGGTGAGGTTATGGATTCTCCATATATGATTTATCAAAGAAGCAAAACATCGGATATGCAGTTTTCAGCATTTACGACTGATGATGGGGTCGAACATCCGTTAACCTTTAACTCGTTCCCAAACTATGAGGATTCAGCGAATGCAGAATTACGTCGTAAAGCTTCTGTGGCTTTTGCAGAAACACTAGATAAATATAAAAACACGTATGCTGCCACATATGCTACAGAGGTGAAAAAGCAAGTAATTGAAGCGCGTTTACGTGGATTTGAGTCAGTAACAGAAATGCTGTTACATGAACAACAGGTTACGAAGGAAATGTACCTTAATCAATTACATACGATTCAAACTGAATTAGCACCACATATGCGTCGACTTGCAAAATTAAAACAACGCGTTTTAGGTTTAGAAAAAATGTATTACAGTGATTTAAAGGCTCCACTTGATCCGGATTTTAACCCTGAGGTCACATATGAGGAAGCTTCAAAGCTTGTTCTTGATGCCTTACAGGTTATGGGCCCGGAATATGTTGAAATTATGGAGGAAGGAATTCATAACCGCTGGGTAGATTTAGCGGACAATGTCGGAAAACGATCTGGTGCGTTCTGTTCTAGCCCGTATGGCGCCCATCCGTACATTTTAATGACCTGGAATAATTCAATGCGAAATACATTTACACTTGCACACGAATTAGGGCATGCTGGGCACTTTGTGTTAGCGGGTCGCAATCAACGAATCTCAAACACACGTCCTTCACGATATTTTATAGAGGCACCATCGACGATGAATGAGATGCTGCTCAGCAGACATATACTTTCGCAGTCAAATGATGATCGTATGAAGCGTTGGGTTATTTTACAATCTTTAGGTACCTACTACCACAATTTTGTAACACATATTCTTGAGGGGGAATTGCAGCGTCGAGTTTATGAGTTAGCCGATAAAGGAACTCCAATTACGGCGAAAATTCTCTGTGAACAAAAAACAGAGTTGCTCTCCGCATTCTGGGGTGAGGAAGTCGAAATGGATGATCTAGCTGCATTAACATGGATGCGCCAGCCACATTATTATATGGGCTTATATCCATATACGTATTCCGCTGGTTTAACCGCATCAACAGCAGCCTCCCAAATGATTAAAGAAGAGGGTCAGCCTGCGGTGGATCGTTGGCTGTATGCATTAGAGGCGGGGGGAACACTGAAACCACTCGAGTTAATGAAGCTTGCCGGAGTGGATATGTCAACACCAGAGCCTATTAAAAAGGCAGTAGCTTATGTTGGTTCATTGGTGGATGAGTTGGAAAGAAGTTTTTAAGAAAGTTTAATTACCTAGTCACTTGGCTAGGTTTTTTTGTGTAAAAATGAGATAGCAACATAACCTAAGGAAAGTCGAAATTTCATGTTTGGTCCAAGGATTCATTTGTTTCGTTTTGTAGTACAATGTAGTAAAAGATTCAGAACATATAAAATGGGGGATTCACATGGATGAAATGGAAAAGCATTATTCGGATGATAAATTTTGGGAAAAACTTAAAAAGTTTGCCTTAAGAGCAGGCCATTCCGTCGTATACACGGCGCTTTTGCTTTACTATGTGCTCCAAAAGCCTGATCTGCCAGCAAAAGCAAGGGTGACGATTCTTGCGGCGTTAGGATATTTTATTTTTCCAGTTGACCTCATTCCAGACCTCGCTGTAGGTATTGGTTTCACAGATGATCTTGGCGCTTTAGGTGTTGCGCTTTTCCAAGTGGCCATGCATATCGATGAAAATGTCAAAGCACAGGCAAAAGCAAAGCTCGTTGATTGGTTTGGCGAAGATGTCGATACCTCAGATGTAGATGATAAACTGTAGAACGTCTCAACAGAACTACCCCTTATTTTGTCAAGGGTAGTTCTGATTTTATGATGATTGAACGGGGTATTTTCGGTTCATAATGGAGAATCCCTTTTTCCTTGAGACGATCGAGATATGCTTTGATTGTGCTTGTTGAACTCACAGAGATACAAAGTCTTGAAAGTTCACGAATCGTCGGAGCTTTCTGGTGTTTTCTCATATATTTTTCGATTTGTTCAAGTATTTCTTTTTCCGTATGTTCCATTCGCATTTGTACTGTTCTAATTTGCAAATTTGACAACTCCTTTTTTTCTTGGTGCAGCTGCTGATAAGATGCTATCTATTTTGAAGGTTCTTTTTTTATTACGAAGCAAGCAAAAGGCTTTAATTGTAGTCTCCTGGATTTCCAAAACCTTAATTTGGCGTTGTGTAAGGATCCCATTTTGTGATATATAGATGATTTCGATTGGTGTGTGCTGAATTAGGGCACGCTGTAAAGTCCCGCGCATGTCATCATCTCCTTTTTTATATTATACACGAACATATATTCTATTATCAATAAAAATAGGAACGTTTATTCGTATTTTTATAATAAATTTAAGGGTGTATGAAAACAGGGGTGCTAATCGGAACTAGACGTGCCAACTCCTCCACATCTCGTTTGTACATTCGAATACAGCCTCTTGAAACTGAATATTTTATTAATCTTATTTGTGTAACACAAGAAAAGAGACTGTTCAAAACAGACTCTTTCATTTCCACCGATAATACTCCTTATACCACTTCACAAATTCGGTAAGTCCTTCTTCAATTGAAATCTTTGGTTGAAAACCGATCGCTTCATGCAAGTCAGTAATATCAGCGTATGTTTCTTTGACATCGCCAAGCTGCATTGGATACAACTGGATGTTGGCTTGTTTTCCAATTGCTTTTTCCAAAGTCCTAATGAAATTAATCAAGCTTACTGGACTATTATTGCCAATGTTGTAGATTTTGTAGGGTGCATTGCTCGAGCTTGGATCTGGGTTCAATGGGTCCCAGCTAGAGTTCGTAGATGGGGGGTTATTGAGTAAGCCAATAATCCCATCAACAATATCATCAATATAGGTAAAATCCCTTCGCATGTCACCGTTATTAAAGAGCTTGATGGGTCTGCCTTCTAAAATATCTCGTGTAAACAAATAATAGGCCATATCTGGGCGACCCCAAGGTCCATACACAGTAAAAAAACGCAGTCCAGTAATAGGCAGGTTAAAAAGGTGGCTATACGAGTGGGCCATAAGTTCATTTGATTTTTTCGTAGCAGCATATAAACTAACCGGATGGTCGACAGAATCCTTTGTTGAAAATGGAATGCTTGCGTTTGCACCGTATACAGAGCTAGAGGATGCAAATAGGAGGTGATCAACAGGATGATGGCGACAGACCTCTAAAATATTGAGAAATCCAATTAGATTTGAATGGACATATACTTCCGGATGATGGAGGCTGTATCGTACACCTGCCTGGGCGGCAAGGTTAATCACAATATTGATTTTCTCCATTTTAAATAGCTCTTGCAGTTTCCCGGAATCCGCCAAATCCAGTTGAAAGAATGTGAAATTATTATGCTGTTTAAGTCGAAGGAGGCGTTCCTTTTTTAATCGAACATCATAGTAGTTGTTGAGATTGTCAACACCAATGACATGATATCCTTTTTCTAGTAGACGTGTTGATAGGTGAAAGCCAATGAATCCGGCTGCCCCAGTAACTAGAATGCTCATAATTTTCTAACCTTCTTCGGTTAACGGAATGGGGGTTTTTGTCCATTCATCATAGGTTTTTGAATCAAGCCTTTTTACCTGCTCTAAAAACGCCTCTAAAAATCCTCTTTCATGTAAATTTTGAAATAACTCGAGTGGACGATTTTGGTTACGCGTAAATGAATACACATGGTCAACCATTTTAAAGCCATTCTTTGTAATAATAATATGGCGCAGTGGGGCATCGATTTGTTTAAAGCCTGCCTTTTTCTGTTGTGTGAGGATATATAGTAGGTTTCTCGTAACTTCTTCTGAGAGTTTGGACTGTTTTTTTAGGTACGTATTTAGATCTGGTCCTGATAGATATTCCATCACAACATAATTTTGCTCTGCCTCGTGTACCTTTGGAATGAAGGACAAATGTTGGCAGGACAATAAAACATTTTGTTCTTGTTGAGCATGATTGATTTTTCCAAAAACCTTTACACAGCGGTCTTCTGATAGTCGATATACAGCGCCCTGGTGCCCTTTTCCAATCAATGACTGTGAAAAAGAGCTATCAACCTTCACACTCTTACCACTATCGGGTTGCACGAGCATTTTCTTAAGGTTTATTTTTTCATTAAAATAACGGTCCCACTCTTTGTATGTGTCTGGTGCTAGTTTTTGTACCTGCATGAGAAAGGAATCCTTCAAAAGGAGTAATTGTAAATCGCGAATCAATTTAATCGGCACAGGGTGTATTCGTTTATATGCATTTACATGGTCGATAACTTTTAATTTATTTTCTTTCAATTTATTGTTTACGACAAAAATATGACGAAGTGGTGCGTCTAACATTGTGAATTTTGCCTTTTTAAACTCTTCCAACAGCTGAAGTAATTTCTTTGTGATTTCTTCGGGCATATACATGCTTCCAAGGAGATAGTCTTTTAAACAAGGACCATTGAAGTATTCCATCACGATATAATTTTTACCTGTTTCATAAATCTTTGGCATGAAGGGATTCTCTTTTGCGGCTTTATAAGCTTCTTGTTCCATTCTGGCTTTGAGTGGGTCAACATAAATTTTTACACACTTATCCTCGGTGAGTTTAAAAACGGCTCCTTGGGACCCTTTTCCAATCAGAGGATAGGAAGTAGGGTTATAAATTTCTAGCAATTTTTCTGGTTTTGTTACAGTTATTGAAGTGAAATCTTTCATTTTGATCCTCCTAACAGTTCATCATAGAAGCGGGCTTGCTGCTTAAGTTGTGCAGATAACTCGAAGTTTTGCTCTACTTTTTGACGTGCAGTGGTAGCAAATGTGAGCCATAATGATTGGTTAGTCAGCATGTGTTCAAGTGCAAGTGCAAGTTCATCGATATCGTTCTCAGGTACTAAGAATCCATCCACATTATGTGTCACAAGTTCTGGAATTCCTGCATGAGTTGTTGAGATGACAGGGAGCCCTGTTGCCATAGCTTCTTTTACTGTATTTGGAATTCCTTCAACATCTCCATTTGTAGCGGTGAGACTTGCCGCACAAAAGAGGTCCGCATTCTTCATATGTTCATGAACCTGTGCTTTTGGTAGATGCTGCAGCAAACGAAATGAATCACCTAATTTTAATTGGCTAGACAACTTTTTGAGGTAATCCTCCATCGGTCCTCGACCAATAAGTGTTAGAGTTGCATTTGGAAATTTGGGGCGTATTTTTCCAAAGGCCTGAAGTAAAACATGATGTCCCTTTTTTTCTACTAGTCTTCCAATCGAAAGCATATTTTGTGTTCCAGTGAGTTTAGGTGACCGATAGTGAAATTGATTGAGGTCAACACCGCCATATAGTACTCTTATTTTTTTGTCGGGACAGCCCCATTCAATCATTCTCTCTGCCAAAAAATCACAAACAGGGAAAAACATTTCGGTTTGCTTAAAAAGCATTTTCATATGATCTTGATAGGTAAAATGCTGGTCTGCCAAAGTTCCATCCCGCCCCCGAATACTTGTGACCATGGGCAAACCGGTTTGTTCCTTAAAGGGAAGCAAAAGAATTCCCAGTTGCCCATGATGGGCATGAATAAGCTTGATTTTTTGTTTTTTAACAAATTTCTTAGGAGAAACAATGTCATTTAAATAGTGAACCTTATCATTTAAGAGGGACATATCTACCATATATTTTGGCTGTCTAACTAAATGAATGTAATCATAGCCAGGAACATTTCGGATTTGTGGAATGTATTGGGTAGGGTCTACACGTAGGTTTAGGTGCATAGCAGTAGGCAAATCTATCGACTCCTTCTGTTTGTGGTAGTCATTTCAATTACTCTATGCACAAGTGTACTTAGTAGTTTGGACATAATCACTAAAAAGATAGGGTACAAAGGTGGAATTAAAAATGCACCAGGTGATGGCCTGGTGCATTTTATGATTTTGTTGTCATGTTTGAGCTAGGTTGTTGATATGGGCCCGCCATTCTTTTTCCTTGGATACCGTTCATTTCAAGCAATTCAATGATTTTTTCAAGATGGTCTTCTTTTTCAACAACGACAAAATTGACTAATGGAAAAAAACCCTTTACCTTAATCGTTAGCTTATAGCCAAAATTCATGCGGTCATGAATGCCGTACAAATCATGCCAGCGTACAATTCGTTCGACCCTATATTCCTTAACACGGCCATGAGAAAAATATCTCCCTTGTAGGATAATGCCTTTTGGTAATATAAATAGATTTCCGCGATGACGAATAGCACTTATAATGGCGAAAAAGAAATAAGCCATCGAGAAGAAGGAAGACCCTAAGTAGTCAGTTGTAAGGATAACTAACAGCAATACCAAAAGGAGTACGATTGCAACTAAGGCTCCCCATTTGACAAATTTATAAGACTTCGTTGATTTGGAGAGTGCTTCCATTTCCTTATACTCAGTTGGAATAAGGATCCCATAGAACTCCTCCTCCGTCTGTGGGAAAAGAGCCTCTTTAGAAAGATCGACAGCCTTTTTGATGCTCATTCTGTACTGAATTAAATAATACACACCTAATATGAAAATAATTGTGAAAAAGATATTAAGAAACAAGACATCACCCGCTTTGGTTTTACAATATTTACTATCATTATTTTTTCATAAATAGGACCATTTGAAAAGAAAAAAAGACCACAATGAAGTGGTCTTTCCAGTCAACTATAGTCAGCCAGCGTTAACCCTGGCTGACAATAGTTAAAGCCTTCGGCGGATGCCACAGATTTTCAAGGGAAGCTTTTCGAGTCTAGGAACAAAGACTAAGAACGCCACGTCCTG
>NZ_JBALOX010000034.1:18482-40127 GCF_036965165.1 Bacillus sp. JJ1521
GGGCGCAAATACGCCAAAGTGTATTTGATTTAAATTGATCGCTTTGCGTCTTCAACTATATGGTATAGCAGGTGGGCAAGGTGATGGATTGGTCCATACTCTTGCTCTTCGTCCTCCGATTCCTCATCTGAGAATTCGAGGTCATTGAGGTACAATGCCATAAATTCATAAAAATCCTTAAGTTCAAATGAGAAACAGTATGTAGGATCTTCTCTTTCTTCTTCATATTGCAGGGCAAGGTAATGTAAATTCCCTTCGGCATCTGCACCATCGAAAAAGACAAAAAAACCAATGTTCGTATCGAGCTCAAATAGGTGTCGGGTGCCACCTTCCGTTACTCGATTAAAATCCTCTTCATCAAGAATATTGACTTTCATTGCTTCAACCGCGTCTTCTTTGTGAAACGAAACATTCATTGACTTCATTATTACACCTCCTAGGTATCTTCTTTAGACTCTACAGAAAAAAGAAAACAAAATCAAATGCGTAAAGGAAAAACTATTTCAATATAGTTGTTAAACTATTCGTAATTTAGTAGACTTTATTTATATTTCTAATTTTTGTAAATGAAACGGAGAAGTTCAATGAAAACTGCATTCCTAAAAATAGTATGTAAGCAACTGGCATTGTGGTGCATGACAACCATTCTGCTATTGATTATTATATTTATTCCTCGAGATGTCATATATGAAACTAGTAAATATGGTGATGTACAAAAAATTGTATATGACTATAGTGTGGAACAACATGTTAGTAACATTAAAGAGTTTTTTGTATTTCTACAAGAAAACCATGGTTTAGGCGATTATTCTGATGGGGATACGGTTGAGTCACATGTGTTAAAAACCTCAGGAAGAAGTCTTTTGATAATAATTCCAGCTATTTTTATCGGTTTCTTTTTAGGAATCATAAAAGGGGTTTTTGATTATTTTACAAAGAAGAATAAAAAGCTTGGAGTAGGAAGTGGCATAACTTGGTTTATGTTATCCGTCCCAGACCTCTTTTTTATGATTGGGCTCCAACTTCTACTCATGTTTTTATATGAGATTGGACTGTTTCCACATGTTGATTTATATGGACATGAAAAACTAGAAAATATCATTGTATGTATTCTGTTTTTGGCGATTTATCCGTTATTTCTGATCGCCAATATTACATATACAAGTCTTGTTGAAGAGGAAACGAAGGATTACATCCGAACTGCAAAGTCAAAAGGAATTTCACACTATAAAACGATTGTGTTGCATATGTTGAAGAACGCCTTGCAGAAAATCAATGTAAACAGCAATACGATGACATTGTATGTCTTATCCAATTTATTTATTGTAGAATTTCTAACAAACTATCGTGGGGCTGCCATTTATTTTTACAAGGCAATCGCCTCTCCACAAAGATTTGTAGAAGGAACAAATTTTAATGTGAACACAAATAGTGCAGTGGGATTTGTGCTAGTGTTTACTCTTATTATCCTGCTTTCGAATTTATTTTTTCTATTAATAAGTCATAGTGTATCACCGAAAGGAAAAGAAGCATGAAGAATCCATCACTTACTATTGGAACACTGATCTTAAGTCTTATTGTATTAATGGCTATTGTGGGTCCGTATCTCCCGTTTATTGATGAGGAGTTAACAGAGCATTTATATCTTAAATATGAAGATGGAACAATGGTAATGCCTCCGTTTCCACCATCAAAGGAATTCCTATTAGGAAGTGACCGACAAGGTGTTGATTTGTTAAGCAGGCTTGTCATTGGGACTCGCGAAACACTACTTGTGATCTTTAGTGTGGTAGCCATCCGGTTGCTGATTGGCGCCTTTTTGGGAATGGGTGCCTTTTATTCACAGTTTCTTAAAGTGGTTTTGAAAGTTTGGCATCAAGTATTTTCATATATTCCCTCTATTTTTCTTCTTGTCATGATTGTAGGGATTCCTTTCTTTTTGTACTCGCCGCACCGACCATATTGGTTTATTCTTATTTTGGCTTTAATAGAGGTTGGTAGAGTAGGGGATGTCATTTTCAAATATGTGAGTGACATAGGGGCTAAACCATTTTATGAAGCGGGTATTGTTGCTGGAGGTACTCCGTTTCGTTTATCTCGACGTTATTTATATCCAAATATAAAATCACAAATGATAACTCTTATTGCGAATGAGTTAGGGCGAACCTTGTTTCTCATAGCCCAGCTAGGGGTTGTTGGCATTTTTATCAGTGTTTCATTCGAAAATGATGCATCCGGTACATATTATGCCGTAAACACCTCGGATTCCTGGCCATTGATACTTTCAACAATTCTAAATGATATGTGGGGTGTGAAAATCGTTCCATTCAGTGCGATTTTCTTAATTGCGATTACGGTCCTATCGTTCTATTTAATTGGTAATGGGCTTGTAAAGAATATAAATAAAAGATGATGAAGGCAAGCATCCGTATATTACAAGAATAATAGTTTTGAGGTATAGATATGAAAAACCTTGGCTATCCTTGTTAAAGAGGTGAGAGACGGATGAAGTTATCAATTGCACTAATCTTATCAGTTGGAATACTAGCGGGGTTTTTCTCAAATAATGAAGCTACCGGGGGAAATGATCTTGAAGATATAAAAATACTGGTAGATCAAAATAACATTGAAATTGCATCATGGATGGCTTTATCACGCGGCAATATTGGACAGGCAAATGATGTTAATGATATGAAGAATCAAATTGACCAATTCATGAGTAATCATGATTCATATAACTGGAAAAAAGTCCTTGAAGAAGAAAATAGCCATTATGTATGGCAAGGGCAAAAAGAGAACGAACAAGGAATTACAGAGTCAATTAAGCTAAAAGCATATAAATCAGGTGGAAAGTACGAAATTGCAATTACAAATGAAGCAAAAGGTACAAAGATTACCGAGGAGCAGATTAATTGGATTGGCGAAACCTTCGAGGATAGCAAAACCTTTTATTCAATAACAGGTGTTATGTCGTCTAAGGAAAACCAATTGGGCGATATTGCGGAAAAGATTGTTGAGGATGCACAAGCGGTGGCAGTGGAACATCTACAAGAGGAAAAATTTGTTTCGGTTTCAGCATATTCAAAGACGTTTGAATCGGAGTTAATGACGGCGAAGCAGGAAAAAATTAATCTGCAGATCGGTCTGAGAGCAAACATTGGGAATAATGAAATTGATGTAACAATCGGAACACCGATTATTACGATTGAATACTAGAAGTGAGTGGCTTAGAGTAATCTCCAAGCCATTTTTTCTTTACAAAAAGTTTACATAATCTTATCGTTCCAAAGAAAGCTCACACTTTATAATAGAGATAGGCAGCATGTTAATTTTGTACAAAAGGTAGGAGCCCATGAAGACAAACCATATACGTAATCTGATACAATTTCTTGCTTTCTTAAAAAAGAAACGGGGCACATTATACCAAGAATATAAACGAGATGAAGAACTGAAGACACTCATGCATAAATCAAAAGTAAAAACAGTGTTTCAACCAATACTCTCACTTGAGGAAGGTTCTACTATAGGCTTTGAAATATTGAACAGACCTGAAAGCACAGTACATTTTCCAACAACGGATACATTTTATGATTATGTAGGGGAAAGCTCATATGTAGTTAAGGTAGAACAGTTCTTACGAAATCTTTCGATTGAACGGTTTGCGGAGCAGGTGAAAAACCAAAAGGGTTATGGAAATCCGCTTGTATTTCTTAACATTCAAACACAGGTATTGGCAGATCCTTGTTGGCGGAGTGGAATCACAATGGAATTACTCCAAAAACATAATCTATCCCCAAACCAAATTGTATTAGAGTTAACAGAAAAGCAGTCTGTTAAAAATTATAATCAATTTAAAGAATTGATTGAGCATTATCGAGAGCAAGGCTTTCGAATAGCGGTAGATGATGCGGGGACTGGATATAATAGCTTGCAGACCCTTGTATACCTTAAGCCTGAATTTATTAAGCTTGATAAGTCACTTATAAGGAAAATACACTGTCATCGAGAGAACCAGCACCTAGTGAAGCTTTTGGTAAAATATGCGACACAGGTAGGAACGCAAATTATCGCTGAAGGCATTGAAACAGCTGAAGAGCTTGAGTTTTTGCAAAGTATAGGAGTTCATATGGGGCAGGGGTTTGCACTTGGCAGACCAAATCAAAAGCTGCAACAAGGAAGTATGCCTAAAGTAAATATGCATCATCAAATAGCGTTATCTTTATAAGAGAGAAGGCCCTTGTTTTCAAACAAGAGTCTTCTCTTTTGTTTCCTCTTCAAAATCGTCTAATGTACGATAGACGCTGTATTTTATTTTTTTGCAGTAGCTTTTAACCTTTGCCGAATCCAAGCTTAATTGTTCAAGTGATTTAATGGTTCTATTTTTATTTTGAACAATTGCTATTGAGATACTTGCCAAAGGTAATTTATCGAAGACTCCCTGCCTATTTACTCCAGTTACATATCCTTTTAATATATCCTCCTGTGAATAGAAACTCCTAATTGAGTCAGTAAAGCGTGCAATAATGTTTTCGCATATGGCACGATAATGATGATGTGGTATGGTAGCAATAAAATCGTCTCCACCAATATGTCCAATGAAAGAGGGGCCATTTTCTGTGGTCATGATTGCCTCAGTAAGGATTACCGCCGTTTCTTTAATCAATTCGTCACCCTTTGAAAATCCGTATGTATCGTTAAAGGCTTTAAAGGAGTCAATATCGATATATAATACACTAAACTTGTTATATGTTAGGACCTCTTGCAAGGTTTCTTTGATTACATTATTACCAGGTAATCCGGTTAATGGGTTCGAGTAGCGAGCGTTTTTTATCTGAATCTCCGCGAGTTTCATAATTAGTTCGCGGATGCTAACGGTTCCATATAGAGTTTTTTCCTTTGTTACAATCACAACATCATATAAATGCTCTAATTTTCGACTCATTGCAAGAGAACTTACTTCCGTTAAAGTTAAACGATAGTCCACGATTAAAATTTCTCGGTCCATGACTAAATCGATAGTACGTTTCATAAAAAGGTCAAATCCATATTTAGTGGAGAGTCTTTGAAAAAAATGAGTTTTCATTACCAGCCCTACCGGTTGTCGGTCTGAGCAAACGACTATTCCCTCAATGGCGGTCTCTTTTTCAAAAATCGTATATACTTCCTCACATTTTGTTGAAGAAGACACAATGAAACTCTCTTTTGCTATTTCTCCTATCACAATGTCCATTTAATAGCCCATCTCCTATACATTATTTTTCTTGATGCATTTCAAAATAGGAATAGAGAAATAATACCAATTACCTATAAATAGACTATCAGTCCCCTATTAATAAATTAATGTAACAACGTTAATATTTTGTAAATAAAGTATTAATTCCCAAGTGGGGTCTCTAAGCGCATTTTTTGATTTTTGTAAATCTTATGCTAAATTAATAGGATAAACTTCGAAGAGAGGATGAATGAAATGTCGCTAGAGAGTGTAAAAGAGCATTTTAAAAAATGGAATCGTGAAAAGGATGTCATGGAGTTCGAAACGGTCAGTGCAACAGTTGAACAGGCAGCTGAAACAATCGGTGTTGCTCCCGAACGAATTGCGAAGACTCTTTCCTTCCGCGGAGAAGGGGATGCAGCCATCTTAGTGGTGGCGGCGGGTGATGCGAAAATTGATAATAAAAAATTCCGCCATACCTTTGGCTTTAAGGCGAGAATGCTGTCTGCAGAAGAAGTAGTTGAGCAAACTGGACATGTGATCGGCGGGGTTTGCCCATTCGGACTGGCAAATAATCTAGATGTATATTTAGATGAATCAATGAAACGTTTTACAACCGTGTTTCCGGCTTGCGGAAGCATCAACTCTGCAATCGAATTAACATGTGACGAGCTTTTCCAATATGCCGAAGCGAAGGAATGGGTCGACGTATGTAAAGGCTGGAGATCTGAAGAGGTAGCTGAGAAGATTGCGGTACATAATGAAAAACACTAAATGATGAATTCCAATCTCTAATGGAACAAAACGAACCCGCCTAACATATTCTACTTTGTAGGCCCAGATAACAAGAATTATTAGGCAACAGGAGGGTTACAAATGTTTCATGCAAGGTTGGTTCAATATACATTAGGAACGGGACAGAGATTAATCGCAGAGAAGCTGGCAAAAGAATTTGATAAAATAAGTAGAAGCTTAGTGGGATTTAGAGGAAATGTCTATTTTTTCGATGATTCCTCTGGTGAATATAGGGTGGTAAACTATTGGGATACGAAGCATGATGCCCAGGCCGCCCATAAGGTAATCTCTCCAAGATTAGAAGAAGTGTTACAGAATTATTCAGATGAGAAGCCTGCTTATCGATTTTTTGAAATATTTGATGCGATTGACGAGGGAGAAATCATCTCATCCCATACAATTACGAAATGAAAAAGAGCTTGACTTCAAGCTCTTTTTTTAATCTACCAAACCAATCGATTTTAATCCGTTGTACACCCCGGAGTTCTCAACATCTGTTGTTTTGTATTTTGAATAGGAAAACAATTCAGGATTGGCGTTCCCCATTGCAAATCCCGAACCAACGGTTGACAGCATTTCTTTATCATTCATTCCATCTCCAAACGCTGCTGCTTGTTCAGGCAAAAGTTGTAGTGTTGCCAACACGGCTTTAACAGCAACTCCTTTGTTGACCTTTTCACGAATCACATCGCGACAGTTTTTCATGCCTTCTACATTTACAGATGAAAGATGGATTTCATGAATATGTTCGAATTTCTTCTCAGCATGTTCCTGGGTAGTGATAATGGTTGAGCCTAAAATTTCATCTTTTTGATTTTCGCTGTACAGTGCATTCTTTTGTAGATGAAACGTCTTTATGAAGTCTTTTACAATCTCTGATTCCATACTAGTGAAAATATTTTTATGTTTAGTATACAGGACAATATCAAAATGATTTTCCTTTGTCGTTTTTAAAAGGTTGTCGACTAAACTAGATGGGAGGGGTTCGTTAAAGAGAGTTTCGTCGCGATGTATGGCAAATGCCCCATTGTATGCGATATAGGATGAAATCGAAAGCTCATCACCAATATCTGTAATTTCATGGAGGGGTCTACCCGTAGCTAGAAACACCTCAATTCCTTTTTCCTTAAGCAGGGAAACTGCATTTTTTGTTGATTCTTGAATCGTATCATCTGGTCGTAAAATCGTTCCATCTATATCAAGAAAGACAATTTTTATATCAGGCATTTGTTTTCTCCTTTTTAAAGTAGTATATCATGTTTTAGTTTGAAACCTGATTGGACCTTTATTCGTATATATAAGTATGAAGGAGGGATCGGATATGCGAGGGAAGATTGGTGGCCTTATTTTTTTATTAGTATTTTTATTTGTTTTTCCGATTCAAGGGTTTGCAGTCGATTATTGGATCAATGATGTGAAAACGGATGCGTACTTGCAAGACGATGGAACTGTTAACGTTACCGAAGCCCATACATACGAATTTGATGGTAATTTTAACGGGATTACTCGAACTGTCATTCCGAAAAAGGGAAGCTCGATAAAGGACTTTTCGGCTTCTGAAAATGGGAAAGTATTGCGAGTTGAAAAGGAAGACGACCTTTATAAAATCCATCGTAAGGGTAAGGATGAGACCATTACAGTCACACTTACTTACACGATTGAGAAAGGCGTGGAAATCTATCAGGATGTTGCACAATTTTATTGGCCATTTTTTGATAATCGAAATGAATCAACCTATGAAAATTTAGTAATCACAGTTCATCCACCACAATCGACAAGGAATGTGATTGCGTTCGGCTATGATGAGGCATTTCAAAAGGAAATGGTTCAGTCGAATGGATCTGTTGTTTTTCATTTTGGAGAGGTTCCAAGTGAAACAAATGGTGATATTCGCACTGCCTATGATGTTAGTTTGTTTTCTGGGGCGACCTATGTGACCGCTGAAAAGTCAATGAAAGAAGAAATTATAAATGACAAAAACGAACTGCTTGCAAAAGCAAAGGACAGAGCAGAGAAAAGAGATGCTCTTTCCAAGGTAGCGATGGTGTTAGTTCCGTTATTTACATTACTCTTTTTGGTATTAGTTGCTCGAAATCGGATGGCAGAAAGAGCAAAGGTCGCAGCAGTAAAACGCGAAATGACAAATCCAGGATCACTTCCTAAACAGGAGCTAAGCATGCCGGCAACTATATTCTTTACCAACCATAACTATCTTCCACCAGGACAATCGATGGCAGCTGCGCTACTTGATTTGGTGAGGAAAAAGATGGTCAAACAAGTTTCAGAAGAAAGGTTTCAGCTCGTGAATAAGGCGGGAGTTCTACCACATGAAAGCATTTTAATAGAGTGGTTATTTGAAAAGATTGGTCAAAATGGCGAGTTTAGTTTCTCGGATCTAAAAGCCTATTCAAAAAACAAAAAGAACTCTGAAAAATACTCAGGCTTCCAAATAAAATGGGGGGAGGCTGTTCGAAACGAAGTAAAGGAACGCAACTTCTATGAGGATAAGTCAAAGTTCAAATTATTTCTTGGTTTATTGAGCATTGTGCTCGTTCCATTTTTATTTATGTTCCCAATGTATGGGTTATTTGCATGGTTTGTATTAACCTTGATTTTGTTTGGCGGAATCATTGTTTACTTGATTGCCTACCGTCCGAAAAATATGGAGGGTCTGCGGATTTACCATGAATGGTTGTTGTTTAAGTCAAGTTATAAGGCTTTGACGCCAGATGAATGGAAAAAATGGTCCGAGGATGACCAGATGCGGGCATATATTTACGGGCTTGGCATGGGGGATAAGGGAATGAAGAGGCAGAATGAGGATCTATTATCTGCACTTGCCCCAGCTTATTTCAATGATTCTGCCGGGTTTTACCCATATTCGATTTACTCATTTGGAGATGTCGGACCAAGCGCATCCGCCGAATTCAATTCTGCGAATGAGTCCATTGGAAGCGGCAGCAGCTCTAGCAGCAGCAGTGGCGGTGGAACTGGTGGAGGCGGAGGGGGATCAGGTGCATTTTAGTTGGGTGAACTAGGTGTACTAGATATCTCGGCTGGATGAAGACTGTTTAGCGGGTATAGTATTTCCGAAAAGTCCTTCATCAAAAAATGCGGCAGCCAATCAGGCTGCCGCTTTAACTTTCCTTAGTACAATTTCCCCTGGCGATGCAAGACAGTCGAGAGTCTCATCACAGAATGAATATAACAATTTTGTCTTAACGTGAAAGTATCACCGAAGAATGCTGGTAATATAGAGTCCAAAGTACCTTTCATTTTCTTAAACAGCTGACTAAAAACTTCTTCCTCGGTATAAAATTGAGTTTCACGACCTTGCAACCACTCTAAGTAAGAAACGATAACCCCACCTGCATTTGCAAGAATGTCCGGTACAATGAGGACACCTTTATTACTTAAGAAATCATCAGCATCCTTTGTAATAGGGGCATTCGCACCTTCGACAATAATCGGGGCTTTAATTTTTTCCATATTATCTGTACGAATTTGGTCCTCTAAAGCAGCCAGAATGAGAGCATCCACTTCGAGGTATAGAATCGCGTCACGATCTAAGATTTCCGCCTTCACTCCTGCAATAGCCAGCTCCTCGTCTGATACTGGAAGATCTCCTTTGTTTCCTTTTGTGTATTCCACGAGAGATGGAATAATTAATCCGTCCTCATTAAATAACGTGACATTCCGGTCGCTCACCGCCACAACTTTATTTTGCAGATAAGAGCACTGATACGCTTCTAAAGAGGTGACCGAACCAACATTTCCAAAGCCCTGAACAGCAAGCTTCATCGGTTTATTTTCATATTCCGCAACTATTTTTGCAAAAGTATTACCAGATTGAGTGAGAACGTTTTTTTGGTTCTGAAGAAAATCATGAAACAAATAACGGAAGGTAAAATATACACCTTTCCCAGTTGCTTCGCGTCTTCCTAATGAACCACCATTGACCACGCTTTTTCCTGTAAAGCTACCACGATATGGCGTGCCAGGACGGATACTTTTGTATTCAGCCATCATCCAGTCCATCTCGCGTTCACCTGAACCAACATCTGGTGCAGGGATATCTTTATCTGGGCCGAGACTATCGGCAAAATAACGAACATATTTTTGACAAATCAAATGAAGTTCTTTTTCAGATAATGTTCGCGGATTAACAACAAGCCCACCTTTTCCACCACCAAAAGGAACATCATGAAGAGCATTTTTTAATGTCATCAGGGATGCAAGATTAATCACTTCATCCTCATTTACTGTTTCATGAAAACGAACTCCACCTTTGTAGGGACCTAGCGCATTGTTATGCTGAACGCGGTAGGCTGGAATTCGAACCACCTGACCATTTTCTAACGGGATTCTTAAAAAAGACTTATGTACATGATTCGGAGTTGATAATATGGAGGCTAATGAGGTAAAGGCTTGCTCCCGGGTTTCCCCAGTTAATTCAGGAATAAATGTGTCATCCTTCATTAACGCATCTAATGATTTTTCGACAATCTGCTTTGTTTTATTCAATTCCATTCCTCCTTATACTTGAGAGCGTTTCCGAATAAATTGTAACATGTGGACAAGTATTGTGTCCCACCATATGTTTTTAATTGGCGATTCTGGAAGGGGAAGATGAATCTTGGATCCAACAATGAACTGTTTCTACCGTCCTTTTTGATTGCACTTCTTTAATTATTCAAATATGATAAAACAAATGAGATTAATAGGAATTGAGGAGGCGTATGATGTCTAAGAAAATATACATTATTCACGAAAATGAGGAGTGGACTGTTCATTTAACAAAACGTTTAGATGAGTTGCAGCTTCCATATGAGGGTTGGCATCTTGATAAAGGGATTATTGATTTAACATCTGAGCCACCAAAAGGTGTGTTTTATAATCGCATGAGTGCCTCCTCGCACACAAGAGATCACCGCTTTGCTCCCGAATTGACAGGTGGAATTTTAGACTGGTTAGAGTTCCATAATCGTACTGTTTTTAATGGGAGTAATGCATTGCGTTTAGAACTTAGTAAAATAAAGCAATACACAGCACTTGAAGCAAATGGGATTCGCACTCCGAAAACGATTGGGGCAGTGGGGCATGAAAAGATCATTGAAGCAGCTGAAAAACTAGGGAAAGCGCCTTTTATCACAAAACATAATCGGGCAGGAAAAGGTCTTGGCGTTCAATTATTTCAATCTGTGGAATCGTTAAAAGCATATGTGAATAGTCCCTCATTTGAAGAGCCTGTCGACGGGATTACGCTCATTCAAGAGTATATCCAATCATCAGAATCCTATATTACAAGAGCCGAATTTGTTGGCGGTAAATATGTGTATTCTGTACGTGTTGATACTTCAGAAGGTTTTGAGTTATGCCCAGCTGATGCTTGCCAGATTGGAGATCTGTTTTGTCCTGTAGGGGAAGAGGTAGAGGTACGTCCTAAATTTGAAATCGTAGAAGATGTTGACACAGAATTGATAGCGCGTTATGAAGCCTTTCTAAAAGCTGTAAAAATCGATGTAGCTGGCATAGAATTTGTGAAGAATGCTGTTGGTGAGGTTTTCACTTACGATGTTAATACAAACACAAACTACAATTCGGATGCCGAAGCAAAAGCAAGTAAATATGGAATGCTTGAGCTTGCAAGATTTCTTGGAGAAGCTTTAGCCAGACAATAAGTTATTACCAGAGCCACAGGGCTGTCCCTGTGGTTCTTTTTATTGGACCAAGAGGTCGGATTTCGACAATTTTTTGAGTATAAAAAAATATCGAAAAATATCAAATTGTGTGGTAAAGTGTCGATATATAGAATTGGAATCATACCATAGGGGGAAAAGTTGTGAAAAACTGGCGGCATAGCATCACGATTAAAATGATGGCTTTATTGACTGTTATTATTGTTGTTTCCGTTTCCATAATTGGAGTAACTAGCTATTATATAGCTAAAGATCAATTAATAAAAGCCGGAAAACAGGAACTGTACCACATCGTTAATAGCGCGTTTGCAACATTGGAAGCGATTAATCAACAGATAGAAAAAGGTGACCTGACCTTAGATGAGGGCAAGGAAGAAGCTAGAATCCTATTGAGTGGGCCAAAGCTTGAAAATGGGGAGCATGACTATAAGAAATCTCATTTTCTATATAAAGGAGAAGGGTATATCCTGGGTTATGATGCAAATTATTCTTCTCAAGTTCACCCTAGCAATCCAGTTGGAGATATTCCAGAAAATACAACGAATCGTGAACTGATGGTTAAAGGTTCACTCGAAAAGAATATAGAAGATCGTTATGTATATTTTGATGATTTTAATAATGAACTAGGAGTCACAAGGAAAAAAATCACGTATATGGAGCATTTTGAACCTTGGGATTGGTATATAGGCTTAACTGTTTATGAAGATGAATTTTTTGAAGGGTTGTCAATTGTTAAAACGATTATTTTAATAGGTACCCTTGTTATTATTATGATAAGTATAGCAGTATTTTATATAGCAATGAGAAAAAAGATGGCATTATTAAAAGAAGTTACGACTGCATCTATAAATATTGCAGATGGGAAGCTTCATGTTACTAATTTGGTAGAATCAAAGGATGAAATAGGTCAACTTGCGAAAGCATATAATACAATGTCCTTTCAATTACGTCAATTATTGGAAAATGTAAAAAACACAAGCTCTTATCTACTAGACTCTGCTACTGAGCTTTCGGCGGTATCTGAACAAACGCTAGCAAGTAGCGATGAAATCGGTACTGCTATATCGGAAATTTCTAAAGGTACGCAAGAGCAAGCCTTTGATTTTGAGAACATTAATCAAAGTGTAGAAACACTAACTCAATCAATTGGTTCAATGAATCAACAGAGTAATATTATCAGGACAGTGACTAATAAATCACAGCAGCTATCTACTGAAGGAACTGAAATTGTTGCATCTTTGAGACAATCAAATGCTGATTCTTTAACCGCATCAGAGCAAATTAATACTGGAATTATAAGCCTCTATAACAAGACACAAGAGATTCACCATATTATGGAGACGATTGAGAGTATTGCAGCTGAAACTAATTTACTTGCATTAAATGCAAGTATTGAGGCGGCTAGAGCAGGTGAGCATGGAAAAGGATTTTCCGTAGTTGCAAATGAAATAAGAAAGCTGGCTGAGCAATCTAAACAAGCCACGTATCAGGTTAGAGGGGTAGTATCAACTATTGCAACCGAAACAGAAAAAACAGTTGAAATAGTTAAACAGACAATGATCTCTTCGAATAAATTAAATGACGATGTAATGGAAACGGAGGATAAGTTTAATCAATTATCACATTCAATTACTGAAACAGTTTCCGCCCTAATGATTCTTAACGGTGAAATTGATAACATTACTAATCAAAGTCTACTGATAAATGACGGAATTCAAAATACATCTGGCGTGTTTGAGGAAACAGCAGCATCAGCTGAGGAGATAAGTTCTTCGATTGATGAACAAAGCCATGCAATAGGGCAGGTAGCAAAATCCGCAGAGCAATTAAACAATTTAAATAAAGAATTGAATGATATGTTGAGTAGGTATCAACTTTAGAAAGAGAAAGGGTAGCATAAATTGCTACCCTTAGTTTGTTTTCACTGTATAGATTTTAAATAGAATAAACGCGACGGCCGACAGGAATATACCTGAGACATAAGGTAAACCCATTGAAACCGAGTAGAGCATGCCGCCTAAAATAGGCCCAAGGATTCTTCCGAGTGAATCGAAGGAAGACAATAATCCTGTGACACTTCCATGTCCAGTTTTGGAACGCTTTGTTAATAAAGCTGAAACTGCAGGACGAATGATACCATTACCGACACCAAAAATGGTCAAGTAAATCGCAGCTGTAGGGAAATCCTTCGTAAATAAAATAAGGAGGAAACCTAAGGCCGACACGAAAATTCCAATTTGAATGACAAAGCCTTCACCAAAGCGTTTGGTCAATCTACCAACTAGCCCACCTTGAACAATCGCTCCAGCTAGTCCCATGATCATAAAAATATAACCAAGTTCCGTTGTCCCTAATCCGGCTTTTTCAGCGGCAAAGTAGGCAAAAGTAGCCTCCAGCCCTGATAGGGATAATGTGATAAATAGAGAAAGGAAAAATAGAACGGATTCCGGACCGTTAAGTGCTTTTAAGAGACCTGTTCTTTTTCTTCCTGTATGGTGTCGTTCCTCTTTTGACAATGATTCTTTAAGAACCAACATTACTAGGAAAAAAGTAAATAAGGATAAGGTTCCTGCTATGTAAAAAGGCATCTGTAAGTCAGTTTTTGAAAAAATACCCCCAATCGCTGGTCCGAAAATAAATCCTAGACCAATCGATGCACCAATGACTCCCATTCCTTTACCACGGTCTTCCTCAGACGTAATATCAGCAGCATACGCCATCACGGTTGGCATATTTGCGGCTGAAAGGAAGCCCCCAATGATTCTAGCTGCAAAAAGCATCCATAGATCTGTAGATAAGGCCATTAAAAAGAATGAAACGGCAAGACCAAAAATACCAATCATCATAACAGGCTTACGTCCAATCCGATCGGAAATTCTTCCCCACATAGGTGCAAACAAGAATTGCATTAAGGAATAGACAGCCATGAGTAGTCCTAATTCAGTTGGTGAAGCACCAAGGTCTTCTGCATAAAAGGGTATAACAGGAATAATGATTCCGAACCCGACATAAACCAAAAACATAACGGCAAATAAAATAGGTAACGCTTTTTTTGTCTCCAAAATGTGTCACTCCAGTATGATAGCTTACCTTCCTATAATAAATTAAATGAAGACAATTTGCGAGTCGTCAGGGGAGATTACAAAAAATATTCAACAAAAAAAGCATCTTCGTGATGAAGATGCTTTCGAAGAGTCTTTCTATTACATAATACGTCTTACGTGACCGGTAAATGCGTCACTCCAGTATTTACTATTCATATCAGCAATGGCAACACCTGTTGAACTTTGAGAACCAATAAATTTACCGCCGCCAATGTAAATTCCAACATGGCCGTCTGTTTTATACGTATTAAAGAATACGAGGTCTCCAGGTTTCATATCACTAACTGAAACAGCAGTACCTTGGGTTCTTAATGCACTTGTGCTAGAACCGACACTAACGCCAGCTTGTGCAAATGCCCAGTGAATAAAGCCTGAGCAGTCAAAACGTCCGTTTGCAATATCAGAGGCACTTCTTCCAGCACCAAATACATATACGGAGTTTCCAATGTATTTATACCCAGCATTAATAACTGTGCTGATTGAACCCGACACCTTTGGTGTTGAAGTTGGCACTGCAGCAACAGAAGCAGAAGTAGTTGCAGTTGCAGTAGATGTAGAAGCAACTGTTGCTGTAGTAGTGCTAACTGCAGGTGTTGCAGCTAACATACTTGCACGAACTTCTTCAATATCAGCTAAGGTTTTTTGTTCTTTAGATTTAAGAGCTGCTTTTGCTGCATCGTTTTGAACTTTTTGGTCTTCAATTTGACCCTGCATGGCTACCAATTCTTCTTTTTTATCTTGTAATGCGGTTAGTGTTTCTTGAATGGTGTCTTGTTTTTCTTTTACTAGATTGATAGCTTGTGCTTGATCGTCAATTATTTTTTGATCAGCTTGCATAATTGTGGATACTGCACTAACACGGTTGATAAAATCAGAGAAGTTTTGTGCACCAAAAATTACATCCAGGTAGCTGATTGTTCCACCAGATTCCTGCATCATGCGAGCACGCTCTTTAAGAATCTCATTACGAGCTTCAATTTCTTTATTTAGTTGGTCAATCTCAGCTTGAAGAGTATGTACTTGCTCTTCAGACTTTTTGATTTCAGCTTCTGTTTGAGCAATCATTTTTTTATTTTCTTCAATTGCTTGGTCTACTTTTGCAATTTGCGAATTTAATTCTTTTAATGCATTTTGTGTTTCTGAAAGATCACCTTGAAGTGAACTCAATGTATTTGCGCTAGTTTGTATTGCGTATGGAGAAAATGCACTTAGCATTAATGTGGCACTTAAAGTTACGAGTGTCTTTTTCAAAATAATTCCTACTTTCTTACTAATCTACTTAGCCTATTACGTAGTTATTTACTTTCCTATATTATCATATATTTCTATGAATTTCTCCATTTGTCGCGAAATTGTTACATTTTGTTATAATTGTAATGTTTTAAACCCTAGTAAAATCAAGGATGGTAATAAAGTAACTACATTTTATGTCGAAAAATAATTGTAATATAAGAAATATTTTTGATGGATTTGTGGAGGTTTTATCCTACTAAAGTAGGGTTAGAAGGCATTCAGGTCCATTAGGAGAATAGAGGTATGGGATTGCATTATTGAACTAATGCTAGATTAATATGGATATCCCTTTGGAGTGTAAAGAAAAGGCGCTAAACAACATTTGCTTAAAATAATATGTTAAATAGCGCCTTGTTTTCTGCCTATATACCTTCGAACTCTAGTATTCTATTTTTTATGTCAAAAGGTATAGGTGCCGACGTTTTTGTAACATTATTGTAATTTACTTGTATTGTTTCTGCCTCAAGCAGAACGTCATCGTCTCGTGTTATGATGTTAGTAAGAGTAAGGCTGGAATTACCTAATTTTTTTACCCGAACATAGACATTAATAAGGTCATCAAGTAATGCTGGTTTTTTGTACTCAATTGTACTTTTAACAAGGACCGGTTCAAATTGGGAAGAATGTGGATTTTTAAGCCAATCAGGACCTAAGATTTCGCGCAAATACTCGGTGAAGCCGATATCTAAATATGTAAGATAATGCGCATTAAAAACAATTTTTTGCCCATCGATTTCAGAATATCTGACACGGATGGTATGCGAGAAATTAAAATTTTCCATGTGGGATCTCCTCCTTTTCATAGAGAATATATTCTGCAAATGAGGAAGTTATCCTGCATACATTAAAAGTAGAGAGATTAAAGTGAAAGGTCGAACATATAATGAAATTTTCTCAGAACAGAGGGTTAATAGAGTCCTATTTAGTTGCGGGAATTGGGGGAGTGCTGTTTTATTTCCTCCATTTTCCGATTCCCTGGGTTCTCGGACCAATGGCATTTATGATTTTATACAAAACGATTACCCATCGAAAATTGATTGTGTCAGCACGGTTGTATAACGTTGGGCTTGCAACACTAGGAATCTATTTTGGATTATCTTTTACTAAGGAAACTTTTATTACGGTATTACCATATATCATCCCGTTTTTAATAACGACCATTTTGCTACTAACAGTTAGTGTGGTCAATAGTTTTTTTGTGACCCGGTTTATAAAAATTGATCCGATGACAAGTGTGTTCGGCTCTATTCCAGGTGGACTTTCTGAAATGGTAGCAGCAAGCCATTCACTAAAAGCCAATTCAGCAATGGTGACCATTTTTCAAACGGTTCGTTTGTTAACGGTCGTATTTATGGTTCCATTCATTGTGACCCATTGGTTTATCGCGGGTGCAGGAAATTCATATGCTATAACAAAGAATATCAGCAATGTGCCGGTTTACGCATATCTATGGTTTGGCTTGGCCTTTATAGCAGGGTGGCTCCTCCGAAATAAACTACCGGCAGCTTACGTCATTGGCCCCCTTGCGGTCACAGCATTTCTCGGTGTACTAGGGGTTGGGTTGCTAAGTATTCCACCGTGGTTTCTTATTCTTGCTCAAATTACAGTTGGGATGAGAATGGGGAATAATATCAATTTGAGAGACTTAAAGATTGGTGGAAAGTATTGTGGGGTTTATTTTGTGTTGACCATTTTTTTAGTGGCAATCTCTTTTGGGTTCGGTTATATTTTTGCTATTTTCTCAGATTTAGATTTACCGACTGCGATCCTAAGCCTATCACCAGGAGGGCTAGTTGAGATGGTGTTAACGGCGACAGCTATCGGAGCAGATCCAGCGGTGGTAAGTTCGTTACAACTCATTCGTCTATTATTCATCATTTTAATCGTTCCAAGTTTTTTAAAATGGATGTTTACGAGGAAAGAAAAAGCAGTCGCATAATGAAATGGGCGGTTCAAACAAACGTTTGATTGAAGACGGAAACCCTTGTGTGGCAAGGGATGTGGTTTAAACAAGTGTTTGTTTGAAAAAGGCATAAACGCCGTTTTTTTTGTAAGCAAAAATTCAAACAAACGTATGAATGAAAATTGAAACCTTTGGGCGCCAAGGGATAGACCGCTAAACAAACGTTTGATTGAAAAATATTATGTCAACTAAAATTTTGTTTAAGGCAATAAAAAGGAGCCGACTAAAAAATGGCCCCTTTTGTGCTATGAATTAAGCTCCCCATTCCTCTTTTGAAGGACCGTAAACGCCAGGTACCTTCAATCCAGCCTGACGCATTAAGATTGTCATTTGACCCCGGTGGTGGATTTGGTGGGTAATCATCATTCCAAGTACCATAGCAGCAGGCATTTGATGACCAAACACGTCTTTTATTTCTTTCAATGATTCATCATTCCATTGTGCCTTGATTGCAGAAACTAAGTTCTCACTTGTTGTGCGATAGCTATCTGCCATTTCCTTAGCACTAGTAGGTACTTCTTCGCCATTTGCACCTTCAAACTCTAGTCCTGCGCTTGAAAGAAATAGATGAAGTGAAGTCACAACATGCCATGTAAGCTCACCTAATGTACGATGGCCAGGTGCAACAGCTTGTGATAATGAATCATCTGTTAAAGCTTCTAGAATTTTTTGTGTTCCGTCACTTTCATGATTCCAGTCCTGTAAAAATTCTTCAAGTGTATGGTACATATGTAATCCTCCTAAAATGTTGTTATTACCATTATACTTCATATACAATAAAAAACACTTTTAAACCCTTTAATTAAGAAGTTAATGTTTTATCTTATAATTACTTGTAAAATAGAATAGGAATTCTAGATTTAACCAACAAAGGATGTTGACGTGTGAAGGATATAACAATTGGCTCTCTCTTAGATGTGATTGGGGAATTGTTTTCAGACGAAATTTCAATAGCGGTCTCCAATACAAAGGAATATATTTATTTTCGACCGAGTAAACGAATTGATTTAAAAATAAAACCTGGTGATGAAGTAAAAGAAGGGACCATTGCCTATAAAGCGATTACCTCCAAACAAAAAGCCTCTGAATTTATTAATCGGGATGTATTTGGCATTCCCTATCATGGAATGGCAGTACCCTTTTTTCATGGTAATGAGCTAGAAGGATGCGTAACAGCGATCTACCCTGCATTAACCGATGGAAAATCGGTAGTAACCGTGAAATCTCCGGATGGCTGGGTTCCCATCCCATTTTCTGACTGTCTGTATCTCGAGGCGAAGGATAAGAAGACCCATGTGTACACAAATGGCTTTTCCGGAACACATAAATACTCGCTACAGGAATTCGAATATACATTACCAAAGGACTTTTTTATTCGATGCCATCGCTCGTTTATCGTGAATGTCCATCAAATAAAAGAAATCCATCCTGATACTCATTCGACGTTCGTACTCGAAATGAAAAATGGCGCAAGGGTCCCGGTCAGCCAAAACTATTCCAGTTATTTTCGAAAACTGTTGGGTTTCTAACTTTTATTCAGTAAAGCCCGAATAAAAGTTAGAAGCCTCCGGCGGATGCCACAGATTTTCAAAGGAAACTTTTCGCTTAAGATCAAAGACTAAGAACGCCACATCCTGTGGCAACGTCTTTGTGACCCATTCCGTATGGGCCTAAAAAATCTCGGCGCAAATACACCAAGGCGTATTTGATATGTCTTGCTGGAAAAAGAACAAATCTTCTGCTTTGGGGATTTGTTCTTCTTTTTTATCTGAATTTATTGTTCTTTGCTCCTGAAATCCCTGTTCATATGGAGATATTAGGTAAAATTATCTTAATATTCAATTTCATAAGGGGGATGGGAGAAATGAATAACAAACTAGATCGCATTAAGGATACCCGTCTGCATGGCCGTGTTGTAACACCGGAAGAAGCGGCAGAATGGATTCAAAACGGTATGACGTTGGGACTTAGTGGCTTTACACGTGCGGGTGATGTGAAAGCGGTTCCAATTGCACTTGTAAAACGCGCTGAGATCGAACCTTTAAAAGTAAACGTATATACAGGAGCATCATTGGGTTCTGATGTTGATAAATTATTTGCGGAAGCAGGCATTTTAGGAAAGCGCTTACCATTTCAGGCTGATCCAACTATGAGAAATGGAATTAATGAAGGGGATTTCTTATTTGTAGACCAGCATTTATCACATACATCAGAATTAATTCGTTCAAAAGTAATGGATGTCGACGTTGCAATTTTGGAAGCGGTTGCGATAAAAGAGGATGGCTTAATTATTCCAACAACTTCAATCGGGAACTCTTTAACGTTTGCACAGCATGCAAAATCAATCATTGTTGAAATTAATCTTGCACAAACAACAGAGCTTGAGGGAGTTCACGATTTATATGCACCTGGAAAGCAGGGAGAAAGAGATCCGATTCCATTATCAAAATCAGATGACAGAATTGGTCTACCTGGAATTAAAGTGGATGTTGAAAAAATCAAAGGTATCGTGTTTACAGACCAAACAGATTCTCCATCGACAATCGTGCCACCAGATGAAGAAACAGAAATCATGGCACAGCATCTATTAACATTTTTACGTAAAGAAGTTGAAGCGGGCCGTTTAACGGAGAAGCTTGCGCCATTACAATCTGGTATCGGCTCTGTGGCAAATGCAGTTCTTCACGGTATGCTTGATTCTGAGTTTACAGATTTAGAGGTTTACTCTGAAGTACTACAGGATGCGGTATTCGACTTAATGGATGCTGGTAAAGTGAACTTTGCTTCCTGCTGTTCCATCACTCTATCAGAAGAAAAAATGAAAAAGGTATTTGCAAACTTTGACGAGTATCGTGATCGTTTGATCATGAGACCACAGGAAATTTCAAATCATCCTGAAATCATTCGCCGTCTCGGACTCATTTCCATTAACACGGCACTAGAGTTAGATATATACGGTAACGTGAATTCGACACATGTATTAGGCACAAAAATGATGAATGGAATCGGTGGTTCCGGTGACTTTGCTCGTAACGCACGCCTTGCGATTTTTGTTACAAAGTCAATTGCCAAACGCGGGGACATTTCAAGTATCGTACCATTTGTATCTCATGTAGACCACACAGAACATGATGTTGATGTTATTGTAACAGAGCAAGGATATGCAGACTTACGAGGGCTTGCACCAAGAGAACGCGTAGAATTATTAATCGAGAACTGTGCACACCCTATGTACAAACAACAGCTTCGTGACTATTACGAAGAGGCACTAACAAGAGGCGGTCAGACACCGCATGTATTAGAAAAAGCATTCTCATGGCATACAAACTTTGCCCAAACCGGAACCATGTTACAAAGAGAATTAGTGGAAGCTTAAGTATTTATCGTGACCGTATGAAGAGGGGATTCTTTATACGGTTTTTTAATTCTCACTGAGAACAAAATCTATACGACTTATTACGCCCGAATGCCTCTAAGATTCAAAGCAACCGATGAAGGACATTCGATCGTTGCATTACTGCCGTTCAGTCCTTCATCCCGCTGATGAAGGACATTCAATCGTTGCATCATTGCCGTTCA
>NZ_JBALOX010000035.1:0-8259 GCF_036965165.1 Bacillus sp. JJ1521
GCTTTATTTAGCAGAAGTTAAAGACTTCTGCTAAATAAAGCTAAGGGATTGGAGGTTACGTATGAGGAGAATCCTATTATTTTTATCCTTTTTATTTTTCTTATATGCCGGGTGGACAGTACTGGATAAACTCGCTGCAAAATCTGATAATCAATCAGTTTTCGATACTATTACATCAGAGGTCGACCGAGTTTCTGAATCTGAGGGATTCGCAACCATTAAATCCAAACTAAATGACGGCATTGACTATATCGCTACATTACTGAAAGGCTTGGAAGAAAAAGCACCCGAAAATTCAATTATTGACCGGGAAGAAATCGAAAAGCCAGAACTAAATATACCAAGTGAACAGGCCTTTTCGATACACAATATCGAGCTTGGCGAGAGTAAACAAAGTGTAGATACGAAGCTTGGTGCTGCGGAACGTACATCATTAAATGAATATGGAACGAACTGGTATACGTATCATGAAAACTACCATAATTTTATGATGGTTGCTTATGACTCCCGTGATACTGTTGTCGGCTTATACACAAATCAAGACCTCATTTCATCAACGAAAGGAATCAAACGCGGAACACCAAAACAGGATGCTCTTAATCTACTTGGTGACCCTATGACTCGAATCCAAAAAGGATTTGTTTATTATGAATTACAGAAGGATCGGGACTATGATGTCTTCCACATCGATAACACCTATGTCACCCTGTTTTACGATAAACACGAAAACAATACGGTGACTTCCATTCAAATCGTGTCAGAAGCGCTCGAACAAGATAGAGCGGATTTTTATACGAATGCAAGCGACCAGTTAAAGGAAGGCTTCGAATATCAATTATTTGATCTTACGAATGCGTCAAGAGTCAATCATGGCTTAGGGGTTTTAACTTGGGATGACCACGTGAAGGAAACAGCACGAAAGCATAGTATAGACATGGCTGAAAACAATTATTTCAGTCATACAAATTTACAAGGCCAGTCCCCTTTTGACCGGATGCTTGACGACGAAGTTTTATTTACGATTGCTGGGGAAAATCTCGCCTATGGACAGTTCAGCAGTATCTTTGCCCACGAAGGCTTGATGAACTCAATGGGACATCGTGAAAATATTTTAAAAAAAGAATATAAGTTTTTAGGGGTTGGAGTTGCTTTTAATACGGAATCGCATCCTTATTATACGGAGAACTTTTATACAAAATAAGACAGTTTTACCTATATACCTCACAATTTTTGGTTATCCTACCAAAGAGGTGATTTTGTGAAACTGGTACGATTTTTACTATTATTAGGCCTTCTCATCGGCTTTCACAGTGTGACTCTTGCCCAGCAAAACGATGTTGAGTACGGTCCCTTTACAATTGTTCAAAAGGAGTATATTGATTTAGACGGTGATGGAAATAAGGATATCATTGAGTTATATGCGAGAAAAAATCAATACAATCTTGCGAATGAGTGGTCTTTAAAAATCAATGGCGAGCAATTAGGTACGTACCACAATAAACAGGATTTGTACCAATTGGCTGACATGAAGTTTGCTGACGTCCTTCAAAATGGAAAACAGGATATACTGCTATATTTTCATTCTGTAGGAAGTGGTGGCATCACCGGGCTAACAGTCCTTAGCTATACAGGTGAAAGAGTAGAGGAAATTTTAAAGGATCCCAATACAACAGGCTGGTTTGATGAGGCAAAAAAGCGCTTTTCGATGAAATACATTGGTGATTATCAAATCGAATTTATTGATAAGCAGACCGACTTAGAAACGGTCATTCCGTTATCAGAGGATCGCTACAGGGATTTTCCTGATAAGAAAGAATTAAAGAAACGCTTGGATGCGATCGAAACATGGGTTGACCCAGCATCAGGCTATCGTTTTGATAAATTAACGAAAATGAAACCTCAGGAAATTGTGGCAATTCGAGCTGTTTTAGGAATTGCTCATTACGATGTGATTGCGTATTTCGAAACACGATATGTTTTTGATAATCAAATCCAAAAATACGTGCCGGCTAAAGTGGCACTCATTAGTACAGAAACAGGTAAGAAATTAGCTGAAAAACCATATAAATAAACAAAAGCATCGACAACGGAGGTCGATGCTTCATTGTTTAGTAGGCATAATCGATGAATTCAAGGTTACAAATTGATATACTATTTAGGGAAACGAAATACATAGGAGGCTGAAACTTTATGGAATCCGCATTATTTTCACCATATACAATCAAAAATGTCACATTAAAAAATAGAATTGTTATGGCACCAATGTGCATGTATTCCAGTCATAATCAGGATGGAATGCTGCAGGATTGGCATTATACCCATTATGTAAGCCGCGCAGTTGGTCAGGTTGGGCTGATCATGGTGGAGGCTACCGCTGTCACACCACAAGGAAGAATCTCTCCACTGGATTTAGGAATATGGAGTGATGAGCATATTCCGGGCCTCAAAAAACTTGTTGATATGATCAAAGCACAGGGCTCAAAAACAGCTATCCAAATCGCCCACGCAGGCCGAAAAGCAACTGTTGACGGAGATATTGTTGCCCCTTCGGCGATAGCATTTAATGAAAGATATAAAACCCCAAAGGAATTATCCATTCATGAAATTAATGAAACAATCGAGGCATTCAAAGCTGGAGCACGACGAGCAAAAGAAGCAGGCTTTGATATGATTGAAATCCACGGGGCGCACGGATATTTAATTAATGAGTTTTTATCTCCACTCTCCAATAAGCGTGAGGATGAGTATGGCGGTAGTAGCGAAAACCGCTACCGTTTCCTTCAAGAAGTCATTAAAGCCGTTAAAGAAGTATGGGATGGTCCTTTAATTGTTCGTGTATCAGCAAATGATTATACAGATGGTGGCTTGACTCCTACCGATTATGTAGATTATGCAAAATATATGAAATCCCAAGGTGTTGACCTAATCGATGTCAGTTCAGGTGCTGTCGTACCGGCAAAAATTGACGCATACCCTGGGTATCAGGTTGGTTTTGCGGATAAAATTCGTAATGAGGCAAATATCCCTACCGGGGCAGTAGGTTTAATCACAAAAGCGGTTCAAGCTGAGGAAATTTTAAAAAACAACCGTGCTGATTTAATCTTTATCGCACGGGAATTATTACGTGACCCATACTGGCCACGAACAGCAGCAAAAGAATTAGGTATCTCAATCGAAAGCCCGAAACAATATGATCGCGGTTGGCTTTAAAACAAAGGCACTCTCCCTTGTGGAAAGTGCCTTTGCCTATATACTAAGAAGCTCTCGTATATCCTCTTCCGTTAGCGTTGTTTTTTCCTCAGAATCGATTAGGTCTGAAATTAGGTCACGCTTCTTTTCTTGTAGCTCATTCATTTTTTCTTCAATGGTTCCGCGGGCAAAAAGCTTGATCACCTGGACAACCTTTTTCTGGCCAATCCGATGAGCACGGTCTGCCGCTTGTTCTTCAACTGCTGGATTCCACCATAGGTCATATAAAATAACCGTATCAGCACCCGTTAAATTAAGCCCTGTTCCACCGGCTTTCAGCGAAATTAAAAATAATTCCCGCTCCCCCGCATTATAGCGTTGGCATAGTTCCACACGCTCAGCTGTAGGTGTTTGTCCGTCTAAGTAAAAGAATGTGTGTCCCCGATTCGTAAGTTCCCTTCCAATCAACTCAAGCATTTTCGTAAATTGTGAGAAAATCAAAACTCTCCTTCCAGATAATTTAGATTCCTCCATGATTTGTAGAAGCTGCTCAAATTTCGCGGAACTCCCCTTATAGCCGTCAACAAATAAAGCCGGATGACAGCAAATTTGCCGCAAACGCGTTAACCCTGCCAGAATTCGAATTCGATTTTTTCGAATCGTAGCCTTATCAAGATGCTTTAATGTATCGTGTCTTAGTTTTGCCAAATAGGCAGCATAAAGTTTCTTTTGTTCAGGTAGAAGCTCCGATGATTCAAGGATCTCAATTTTTTCTGGTAGCTCAGCCAATACATCCTCTTTTACGCGGCGAAGCAAAAATGGTCGAACCCTTCTTGCAATGTCCTTTCTTGTCAGATGACTATATTCCTTTAAGCCCTTAAAGAGCTGCGGAAAGACAACATGGTAAATCGACCAAAGCTCCTCGATTGAATTTTCAACCGGAGTTCCAGTTAGTCCAAAACGATGGTCTGCTTTTATTCTTTTGACAGCCCTTGCTGTTTGGGTCACTGGATTTTTAAAAGCTTGCGCCTCATCAAAGAAAACGGTATGGAAGTTTAAAGTCTCGTACCATTTTATATCACGTCTTAATAACGGATAGGACGTGATGAGCACATCCATACCCTCACTCTCTTTTTGGAGCTCTTTTCGTTCCGCTTTATTCCCATCAATCACAATCGCTTGAAGGTCGGGAGCAAATTTCATTAATTCATGAAGCCAGTTATAGGTTAACGATGAAGGACAAACAATAAGTGTAGGCTGCTTTCTTTCTCTAATATTGGAAACTTCGGAAACAATAAATGCAATGCTCTGCACCGTTTTTCCAAGCCCCATGTCATCGGCAAGAACACCGCCAAACCCGTAACTCGCTAACGTCTTCATCCATTTAAAGCCTAGCTTCTGATAATCTCGTAAAATGGGTTCTAAATGCTGTGGTACCTCAATACCTAAATCATTAGGGTTTCGAATGGAGTCAAGAAACTGACGGAATGATTCTTCTGCAGTGAAAATCCCACTATCATCAATTGAATCTAATAAAGGTAGAGCCTCAATCATCGGCATGTTTAAGGTTGCTTCAAAATTATCATCTTGGATTGGAACAGCTTGCAAAAACCGCTGTATCTCCTCCATCTCTCTCGTTTCGAGGGAAAGCAGCGAGCCATTTTTCAGCCGATAATACTTTCGTTTTTCCTCAAGGGCACCCAATATTTCTCGAATCTCCTGGTCAGCAATCCCCTTCATTTCAAACTTGAATTCCAGCCAGTTGGTGCGTTCCTTTTTGATCTTCACCCTTATTTTCGGATGTTCATTTTTCGGAACAATGCGATTCCGTATGGCCGTTGTCGCATAAATTTGGCAGAGTGGCTGTAGCTTTGGAACGATATGATGTAAAAACTCATACTCAAGTTCCTCATTATGCATATAATATCCGCCTTCAGTTTTTGAAAGGCCACTCTCATCCATGATTTGTAGAATTTCGTCCTCTTTTTCCACATCCCTGATGACCATTGGACCTGTAGGGAGATCCCGATTCTCCAATGGTTGGATGATGATATTTTCATAGTGAAATTCTAGTCCTGCAAGCAGCTTATGTCTCAGACGATCCAAATATAGCTTAGCAACAAGAGGTGTTTTCATAAATTCCTTGGATATCGCATGAGACATATGGACAACGCCGATTTTTTTCAGGCTTGGTACTATTTTCTTAAGGAAAAAATGGGCATGCTCCTTTGGAATCGGAATATGATTTGCACCGGGACTTGCGAGCATCTGCTTTAGCTCCAATAATCGGTCACAATCCTCTTCCTCGATTTGGTAAAGAAGTCCATCACTAAGTACCGTGTGGTAGGATTTTAACACACTCATTCGATTGAACCCTTGAATCGTTAACTGATAGTCGCCATCCTCCCCTTCTTCAAATGAAAAATGAAGTGGTGGTGGATCTTGAACGATTTGAAGCCCCTCATAGGAATGACCATTGTTTAAAAGAAAAACGGATGGACATTTTGATAACAAAGGAATAAGCATTCCCCAGGAAGACGGTGGAATCAGTAGTACTTCTCGAGAAACGTTATTTTCAGGATGACCAAAGATCATATCTAGAAAAACCTTCTCATCTTCGGTTCCTTTAACTAATTGGTGAAGAAGAGCGTCCGCTTCTTGTAAAAAGCAATGCTGATTTGGATCATATGTAAAATGAGGAGAAATTTTACTTCGCTTTCCTTGTTTTAAATCCTGAAGAAAGTCACGAATATCAAGTACTCTTTTCTGTTCAATCTCCATTTCCACCCCAAATAAGGTTTGTTCATTTGAAACCTTAACGGGTTTACAGGTAAATCGAACATCTAGCACTTCCCTTTTTTCAAAATGAAGCTGGTGACCGCTTGAACGCGTTGGTCGATCTAAAAAAAGCGTCATGAAATCATTTGTAAGGTCTGCGGTTTGGGATGTAATGGATTCATTGAAGTCTAATTGTTCTTGATTTTGCTGTTCATGAATTGCGATTAATACTGCCGCAATATGCTGACAATCCTTATCGAAATTCGCAAGCGACGGACAACTACATGAAGCCTGTAGCTTTCCATTTGGATTTTTTTCAATCCTAACATGAAAATCCTCCGTACCGTTAACTTTGGCTTTGCATGTATCAGGTCCGTATTCCGTAATTGTCACCTTATTTGTTCGATAAAAAGCGTCCCCTCTTTTGAAGGAGACGGTACCACACATTTCTTTGATCATTTTTTGAGTAATTTTAATATCCATGGGTTCCGCTCCTTTCTTCTTAGAGGATGTTCAAAAACTCGTCCGAAAATGACACATCGAGTTTCTGCGTTGGCTTGCTTCTCCGTTCCTCACGTATTAACTGCATACGCTCCGGTACTCAAAGCTACGCCGCCTTGAAATTCTCGGTCCTTTTCACCCTCCTTTTTGAACTCTCATTTTTTGGGGTTACTGTTGATTAAATCCTTGTTTTTTTACAAAATCCTTCATATACATACGTTTTGGAGTTTCAAGCATATTTGCCATCTGACCCGTCCATGTATCTGAGCGTTTTCCATTTGTACGTTGTGTATAATAATCTGAAATGGTTTGATTGTAATTTGCTAACCCTTGTTTAAATTCGCCTTCATTTTCCTGATATTCATCCTCATGATAAATATGCTCAAATGGAAGTCGTGGCTTTTTATCAGGCATTTGTGTCGGGTAGCCTACAGCAATTCCGAAAAGTGGAATCACAAATGTAGGGATATTTAAAATTTTACAAACCTCGTCTAGATTATTTCGTAACCCACCAATATAGCATGCACCTAAGCCCATTGATTCTGCAGCAAGTACAGCATTTTGTGCAGCCAAGGCGGCGTCAATTGTCGTAACCATAAACTTCTCCGTACTCTCCAAAGAGGTTGATAAATCCTTTTCCTCTATTTCGCTAATTACTTGGTGACGATGAAGATCTCCACAAAATACGAAGAAATGCCCATTTTCGGCAACATAGGCTTGATTCCCAGCAATCTCAGCAAGCTTTTGCTTTTTAGTTGGATCCTTAACCCCAATAATCGAATAAGCCTGGATAAAGCTAGAAGTGGATGCTGCTTGTGCACATTCAACAATCGTACGGATTTGTTCGTCTGTTAATAATTTCTCTTCAAATTTACGAATCGAACGATGATTCATAATCGTTTCAATAACTGAATTCATTGGTACCCTCCAGGTAATTCATTCATTTTGGCTTAATTTGATTTCGAACTTCAAGAAATCTTTTGCCATATATGTATTTTGAAATTTTTGTTTTGCTTCTTCAAGGAGTTTCAGGCTTTCATCCCCCTGATACCTCGAACTAATATGGGTCAAAATCAAATTTTTTACCCCGGCTTGTTCTGCAACATCAGCTGCTTGTGTAGTCGTTGAGTGAAAATAATCATGAGCTAAATCTGCTTCATTTGAACTAAAAGTTGCTTCATGAATGAGAAGATCTGCATCCTTTGCAAGTTCAATCCTTTCCTTAACGTAACGAGTATCACCTAAAATCGTCACAATCCGTCCCTTTTTAGGCGGGCCAATATATTCTTCACCATTTATTTTACGTCCATCCTCAAGAATGACCGTTTGTCCTTCTTTAATTTTTTGATAAATGGGACCTGGCTTGATTCCTGCGGTTGAAAGCTTGTCTACCAGCAATGTTCCAGGCAGGTCTTTTTCAACGATACGATACCCGTAGGATTGAATCCCGTGCTCTAGTTCTTTTGCAGTGACACAAAATTGATCATCCTCAAACACCACCCCTTCTTCGATTTCAACCACTTCAAGCGGATATCGAATATGGGTCGTACTTACTGTTAATGAAGTTTCAATAAAGGCTTTAATACCTTTAGGTCCATAGACGGTTAATAAGGATTCTCCCCCTTGAAAGGAGCGACTTCCTAAAAAGCCAGGCAAACCAAAAATATGGTCGCCATGTAAATGGGAAATAAAAATCTTTTCTATTTTCCCTGGTTTTATTGATGTATATAAAATTTGATGCTGCGTTGCCTCCCCACAATCAAACAACCAAGAGGCTCTGCGCTCATCAAG
>NZ_JBALOX010000036.1:0-252 GCF_036965165.1 Bacillus sp. JJ1521
GTTATTATTCAATTTATTCACATATTGTATTAGAGCAAGTTGTCCACCAAAGAAAGGGCGAGTAAATCAGGAAAACGCATACAGCTTCAAGTAAGGAGACCTTTACACACAATAACCAACGGAGTCCATTCCAAGTTTGCATGCCATACGCTTAGGTTTTCTTATTATAATACTGGACCCAAGAAAAAAACCCGTACCAATTGTACAACCGACTCCAAATAGAGAAAGCTGCCACCATTATATTTTTTTCTC
>NZ_JBALOX010000036.1:310-2277 GCF_036965165.1 Bacillus sp. JJ1521
GTTCTGACCCTTTTCGGCGGCTTAATGAAAAATAATACCAGTATGGTTGCTATTACTGAAATCCCTGCTACCGAAAAAAACAATATATCATGTGAAAGCTTCATTAGGATTGCAAAGACAGGTGGGCCAACAGCAACACCTATAAATCGAAAACTACTATAAATTGAAGTAATTGTACCTCTTTCGTCTTTTTCAGTGCCATTCGTAATTAGTGCATCCAAACTTGGAAGAGCAATTCCTACTCCTATCCCACAAAAAACAAGGGCCACTAAAAAAATATAAATGTTTTCGGTATAACAAATCGCAAAGACCGCCAAAGTAGATCCAAAAATACCCGAAAAAATAATCCATTTGATCGCATTTTTATCATCACCAAGCTTNNCCAAGTGGAATTGCCAGGATGAGTCCTTTAATAATTCCATCAATTCCGTATTTGTCCTCCAAAATCGAGGATAAAAAGAAGAGCATACCAAAAAGAATGTAAAAACAGATAGCTCCGACGATAAAAATGGATATCAGCCACCGCCCCTCTTCCTTAAGGGTCCGCTTAATTTTTTTCAAAAAGAAAGAAAAGCTTGAAGTATCGACTTCATTGTCCTTTGGCGTTTGAACCATAAATTGAATCAATAGAATCGAAATTAAACAAAAAATAGGGAAAGCAAAAAAAGGCATATACCAAATCATTGCAGCCAGAATTGCACCTAAGATTGGGCTTAGTACCTTTCCAAATGTATTGGATGTTTCAATTAATCCAAGTCCTGTATTCACATCTTTCTCGCTTTTACACATATCTCCAACCAATGGTAGAACAATTGGGGATGCACCCGCGGCACCTACACCCTGTAAAAATCTTCCGATCAAAATTATTAGGTACGGGCTTTCAAATAGCCAAGAAGCTAGACCTGAGAGTAACCCTCCTAATCCTGCAATGATCAAACTTGGGATAATTACTTTTTTCCTGCCAATTCGGTCGGAAAGAAATCCCGCAATCGGAATTAATATAATCGCAACAATTGAATAGATCGTAATAATCAAGCTTGATTGAAAAGGTGAAATTTCAAGTTCTTTTTCCATCAATGGTAAAACGGGGATTAGCATAGAATTGCCCAAGGTCATGACTAATGGGATTGATGCAAGTGAAAGCACGCCCCATTTTTCTTTTTTCTTCATTCTTCTTTCTCCTTCGGAATTCTAAATAGGTTCTATCAAAATTAACCTATCCTTAAACATCCCTAACTATGCAAAAGGTAGTGGATAAAAAAAAGGAACTAGGTTTTTCGAAAACATTAATTATAAGTGAGCCAATAAACTAAATCGCTTGTTAGAAAAAGGTTTTTACCTTGTCTTCTTGTTTATGACATTCTGTACAAATACTCTCTATTTCAAAAGCATCCTCTCTTAAATTGTGTACAGTCTCCTTATTACAATTTGTGCAAAATCTTTGTTCAGTTATTTCTCTCAACTAAAGTCACTCCTTAACTAAAATTTATCAATTCTCCTATCTTATTAGGATGACTATTATTTGCTTATTTATTTATTAATAAATACTTGTCCATACGACTAAAACAATCAACTCCTATCTTTGTTGGCCAAAGACAGGAGTTAATCCATTACAAACTAATCGTTATTTTCTTCCAGTTCTAATTCTTGAGATTCCACTTGTTCTTCATTCCATTGCCGTCTTCCCCAAAAGAAATCCCACGGACCCCTTCTATGATCATTTTCTTCTTTTCTCTCATCAATAAATTCAACATTTTTTGCATGGATGATTAGGTTATCAACATGAATGACTCTTTCCTTTTTATGCTCTGACATTCTTGTGCCTCCCTCATTATGGTTAAATCGTTAATATCATATTCATGAGGAAATACAATGTATAGGTATCTGTCTAAATTTACATTATTTCTACAATCCCCTGGAGCAAACTGAACTTTAAATTTTTTAAAACTATATCTCAACCACTTGGG
>NZ_JBALOX010000036.1:2285-36795 GCF_036965165.1 Bacillus sp. JJ1521
TGATGGAGGTAACTATGGAAGATTTAATTCAATTAGAAGGTAAAAATATCGTCGTTATGGGCGTAGCAAATGAAAGAAGTATTGCGTGGGGAGTTGCTGAATCTCTATATAAAGCTGGCGCAAAAGTAATATATACATACCGTCTAGATCGCTCACGTGAAAAGCTAGAAAAATTATTAGAGAAATACAATTACCCTGCAGAAATGATTGTAAGATGTGATGTGAATAACGATGAAAGCATCTCACAAGCATTTACTGAAATCGGTGAAAAAGTAGGTACCATTCATGGATTGGTGCACTCTGTTGCATTCGCCAATGCAGATGACTTAAAAGGTGATTTCATTGATACATCAAGAGATGGATATGCATTCGCACAAGACACAAGTGCCTACTCATTAGTAGCTGCAGCAAAAGCAGCACGACCATATTTAGCAGAAGATGCCTCTATCCTAACTATGTCTTACCTTGGTGCTGTTCGCGCTCTTCCTGGATATAATGTAATGGGAATTGCTAAGGCTTCACTAGAAGCATGTGTAAGATACCTTACATTTGACCTTGGAAAAGATGGAGTTAGAATCAATGCGATTTCAGCTGGTCCGATCAGAACATTAGCTGCAAAAGGTGTTCCAGGCTTCAATGATATTATGAAAATGATTGAAGAAAAAGCACCACTTAAGCGCAATGTGACAAAAGAAGATGTTGGAAACATGTCCATCGCCATGCTAAGCAATCTTTCTCGAGGAGTGACTGGAGAAGTTATTTATGTAGATTCAGGATATAATATTGTAGGATAAAAAAAGAGGGCGACCATTTAATTTGGTTCGCCCTTTCTTATTACTAGAATTCTAAATCCACCCTCAACTCATCAACGTACTCCCTTGATCCGGTAACGATTAAACGATCCCCTAGCTGGAGGTCTGTGTCACCGTGTGGAACAATGGAATCTTTGCCTCTAAAGATTCGAACAAAGATGACATCTCCGGTAAATGGGAAATTCCGAAGCATTGTTCCAGAATATATACTATTGTTCATATCAATTTCATATAAGGCTTGTTCCTGATTCGTTAGGATTGTCATAATACTTGGTACTTCAATTAACGCACGAAGCAATGTATTGGTCGACATTAATAAAGAAAATACCTCGATATTTTGATTCTTGAGTTCATCACCAAGTGAACCCGATTCGATTCTTGCAATTACACGGTCCACTCCNNTTGAAATTTCAGCATTCTGCTCATCCGACCCAGTTGTAATCACTAAAATATCGACATCAAACACATTTAAATTTTGAAGCGTTTCGATTGAATAATCTTCAAGCCCTACGATATCAAACACTGAATCAGAATGCTTTTTATCAATCTGATCCTGTGTTGTGTGATAAATCGTCGTATCATAGAGCTTTGAGTTCAACTCCCTAATCACAGGTAATGACATTTGGTTTGCGCCAATAAAGGCGACGCGAATAACTGGTTCTTCGTCCACATGCTTAGGAAAAAGCTTTTTAAACCCAATCGGCGAAATAATACTAGCGATAACGGCAACCAGGATTAATGCACCTGACATTCTGTTATCAATGACTCCCATTTTCTCTCCGACTGTAGCTGCAGCAATGACAAGTGATAATGTTGATGTTAATAGGGCCCCAGCTCCAATCGTAGTTCGCCAATCATACCAACGTTTGATATAGAGAATCGGCACCATTTTTGAAATAACTAAAGCAATAAACAATAATGGGATAAGCATTAAGATTTTTGGATCCTGGAAAAGCGCCCATAGGTCGAGTTCAACCCCAATCATCACGAAGAAGATGGGGATTAAAAATCCATAACCAAATGAATCAAGCTGCTGTACCATCTCATGATTTGGTGACAATAAAGAGACTAACACACCGGCTAAAAATGCACCTAAAATATTCTCAGCACCAATAGTTTCAGAAAGAGCAACAAGGATCATGATTAATGCAAAAATTGCCCTTGTTCCAATTTGAACCGTTCCTTTTGACATTGTTTCTAGGAAAGAACGATTTTGGAACCTCTTTCCGACTAAATATAGGAGTACCCCTGCGCCAAATAAGATTAACAGGAGCCACATATTACTTTCTCCACCTCCATAAATGGAAGCAAAGACAGCAAGTAAAATCATCGTAACAAGGTCAGCTACTACTGCAATTAGTAGGATAATCTGACCAATATTCGTTTTCATGATTTGAGCATCCTTAAGGGTTGGAACTACAACCCCTAAGGAAATCGTCGAAATAATTAACGTCATTAAAAAGGCATTATCCGTAAAACCAGTCCACACAAATATATATGATAATAGAAGTGATAAAATAAAAATTCCTGCAAATACCACAATCGAAACTAGGAATGTGCTTGGCGCCTTTTTGCCACTTGGTAGTGTTTGTTTCTTTTTCCCTCCAGCAAAAGCAGAAAAATCAATTTCAACTCCACTTAAAAACATTAAAAAGATAAATCCTAATGTCGATAAGGTTTCAAGCCACATGTCTGGCTCAACCACGTCAAGCCCACTTTTTCCGATAATAATCCCCATGATAATTTCCGCTACAACGACAGGTATTACCCGGAGTTTAAACCTATGTAATAACAGTGGTGTCAAAAAAGCCACCACCATCACAATTACTAACGATGTTAATGAAGCACCATGTTCCATGTTTTACCCCCTTTAAACTAGATACCCCATAAAAAAGGTTGCTAATCCAAAATAAATTAAAATACTAATTATGTCATTAATTGTGGTAATAAAAGGTCCCGACGCAACGGCAGGGTCAACCTTCAAACGATGCATTAATAACGGTACAAGTGCGCCGGCAAGAGTTGCCACAATTAAAGTAATTAAAATTGAGAAACCAACTAATAAACCAAGGAAGAAATCACCTTTCCAAAAATAAACCACAAACATGATTACCGCTCCACATACGGCCCCAGTTATTACACCGGTCCCAGCTTCCCTTAGGATTAATAGCCATTTATTTTCTTCTTCATCCTCTCCAATCGCAATACGCCGAACGGCAACAGCCAGAGCTTGTGTGCCCGTGTTACCAGCCATACCTGCAATTAACGGAATAAAGACAGCCAAAATCGCAACTTGATCCAAAGTCGCTTCAAATCGTCCAATTAAGCTTGCTGTCAGCATTCCAAGAAAAGATAAAATAATTAGCCATGGCAATCTCTTTTTTGCGGATGTCAAAATATTTTTATCAGCTGAATCCACATCTGAAATCCCCGCTAGTTTGGAGTAATCATCAGATGCCTCTTCATCCATTACGTCAATAATATCATCGACGGTAATAATCCCCAATAAATGATTTTGAAAATCGATAACAGGAACCGCTAGAAAATTATAGTCCTTCATTTTCCGCGCGACCTCTTCTTGGTCTTCACTAACAGACACAGATACAACACGGTCGCTCATAATTTCATGGATCATTGTATCGTCATCACTAACGAGCAAATCACGAATTGAAATAACACCAACAAGACGTTTTTCTTCATCTATCACATACACATAATAAATCGTTTCGGCACGAGGTGCTTCTTTCTTCAAGATATACATGGCTGATTTCACAGTTTGATTGGCATGTATGGCGATATATTCAGTAGTCATGATACTACCGGCAGTATATTCCTCATAATGAAGGAGCTGTTTAATTTCCCCTGCGGCTTCATCATCCATGATTGTCAAATAGCTTGCGACCTGTTCTTTATCTAATTCATTCAATACGTCAACTGCGTCGTCGGCATACATCTGTGAAAGCATATCTGCGACAAAGGTGTGATCCATCTCAGATAAAAGTTCTTCATACTCATTCTCATCGATCTCAAGGTTTTCAAATACCTCTGCCATTTCAGTTGGCGATAAAAAATGATAAACGCGCATTCTAGCATCTTTTGGCAACTTCGCATAGAACTTCGATCTTTCATACGGGTGTATTTCCAAAAATACAGTCCTGAAAAGGTCAATATTCTCATTTTCAAGAGCTGCCAGCAATTGTTCAGTTTCTAATTGTTGCTGTTCTTTCTCATTCACTTCTTGTTGCAACATATTCACTCTCCCCTCTTACAACAACTGAAAATCAAATTCGCCTTGGCGTATTTCCGCCCAGATTTTTTAGGCCCACACGATGTGGGTCACAAAGACGTTGGCCGTAGGACACGGCGTTCTTAGTATTTGATCCTAAGCTCGAAAAATTTCCTTTGAAAATCTGTGACATCCGCCGGAGGCTTTAACTTTATTCAGCCAGGGGTAACCAGCATAAAAAAATTTCATTTATTTATTTATTTATACCCCACATATAGACGTTTAGGACTTTTGCTGAATAAAGATAAAATCTTAACATACATTTCATAAAATGTAACATACGACCATTTACTTTTTGAGGCTGTATGTATATCATTAATTTTTTAGTTCACCTGTATGTAATGATTTGCAAACATTCAAAAATAAGCTAAGATAGTATTGGGTTATAAAGCTTAAAAAAGGTAATTGGATATTGAATGATACCCTGTTTTCTATGATATAAAACTCGAGGGTGATTAGAAAGGATTTTTTCCCCATGAACAAAGAAAATATTCCTCAAAAAATTGATTATACATTATTATTTATTTTATTTCTTATGGCGATAGTTAGTGCCATCGCCATCGAAAGTGCACAGCCCTTTTTACCAGAAAAGCTTAAAATTATAAATTTTGCAGCCAAACAACTTCAATGGTATGTAATAGGAATTGTTGTCATCATTGGGACAATGGTTATTGATTTCGACCGATTTAAAATGATTTCATGGTATTTATATGGAATAGGGATGTTTTTATTATTTGGTTTATTTTTAGCAAAATATTTTCCCATCCCTTATGCTGAAAAAATTAAAGGTGCAACAGCCTGGTATTCTTTTCCTGGCATCGGGAATTTCCAGCCATCGGAATTAATGAAAATTATTATGATCATCGTGCTGAGTAAAATTATCGCAGATCACCGTGAAAAATATGTAGTTAGTGAAGTAAAGGATGATTTACTATTAATTGGTAAAATTTTGTTAGCATCCTTGCCACCCATGTTTTTACTCTATAAACAACCGGATATGGGAATGATTATGGTTTTTATGTCAATAATTGTTACAATGATACTCGTTGCCGGAATTAAATGGCGAATCATTTTGTCTGTTCTATTTACGACCGTTTTTACAATATCTTTAGGTGTCTTCCTCTACTTCAACTTTCCAGATTTTTTCTTTAAGTATATTATAGAAGACTACCAGATGAATCGTTTTTATGGTTGGCTCGATCCTTGGGGGACCCAAAGTAATGAAGGGCACCAACTTGTTCGATCTATGCTTGCGATTGGTTCCGGTCAACTGCACGGCAAAGGCTATCGGGAATCAGAAGTTCAGATTCCTGAAGGGCATACCGATTTTATTTTTGCAGTAGTAGCAGAACAATTTGGATTTATAGGGGCAAGTATTATTGTGTCCTTATTCTTCTTATTAATCTATCGAATGATTCATATTGCACTAGAAAGTCACGACCCATACGGCAGTTACCTATGTGCAGGTGTGATCGGCATGATTACCTTCCAAGTATTCCAAAACGTTGGAATGACAATTGGGATATTACCAATCACAGGTCTTCCATTACCGTTCATTAGCTATGGAGGTAGTTCCCTTGCCACATATATGATTGCGATCGGGATTGTGCTGAATGTTCGGTCTAGAACGAAGAAATTTATGTTCGACTAACATTATTCAATAGGGTTTGAACCCCTATTGAATAATGTTAAAGCCTCCGGCGGATGCCACGATTTTTCAATGGAAACTTTTCGAGCATGCTCGAAAAAAATCGGGCGCAAATACGCCAAAGCGTATTTGATTGAAATAATATCACGTCATTCTCCTTATAATAGAGAGAGTGGCGTGATTTTTTTTGAAAGGATACTTAAGATGAAAATAGATGTAATTGGAGATATACATGGTTGTTTTCAGGAGTTTCAAGAATTAACAAAGAAGTTAGGTTATTCTTGGAAAAGTGGAATTCCAGTACATAATGAACGAGTGCTCGCTTTCGTCGGGGACTTAACAGACCGCGGCCCGGAGTCATTGAAGGTAATTGAGACTGTGTTTAGGCTTGTAGTACTAGAAAAAAAAGCACATTATGTACCTGGCAATCACTGTAACAAGCTGTATCGTTTTTTTCAAGGGAACAAGGTCCAAACCACACATGGCTTGGAAACAACCGTTGCCGAGTATGAAGCTTTGGATAAAATGAAACAAGAATCGATTCGCGATCAGTTTATTGATCTGTATGAAGCTTCTGCACTCTACGAAAGACTGGATGGAGGAAATTTGGTCATTGCCCATGCAGGAATTCGTGAAGACTATATCGGACGCGATGATAAAAAGGTGAAAACCTTTGTGTTGTACGGGGATATAACAGGCAAAAATAACCCTGATGGGACGCCGGAAAGACGGGATTGGGCAAAGCTGTATAAAGGCTCTTCCTGGGTTGTTTACGGGCATACGCCAGTGAAGGAGCCAAGATGGGTAAATCATACTGTGAATATCGATACCGGTTGTGTTTTTGGTGGGAGTTTGACAGCTTTGAGATATCCAGAGATGGAGACAATATCAGTTCCTTCATCAATGCCGCTTGTTGCGGAGAAGTTTCGGGAGTTTGGGTAGGTTTTAAGGACCTGTTGCGTACTGAAGGTTATCAGCATCCTAATATATGGAATGTAGCAGCAGACCTCTAGATCGGTTCGAGTGACATCAACATCCTAATAATTGGTACTCAGTGCATCTCCATCCCGTTTCGGAGGACATTACACTCCTAAAATATGGAACGTGATGTATCTCCAGGTCACCTTGAAAACCACTAACCTCCTAATACCTGGAATTTAAGACATCTCCAGCGTTCCCCAATGGACACCCACCTACTATTTATTGGAATATCATACACCTCCACAACTGAAATACAAAAAGCGACCTCAAAAGGTCGCTTTTTCCAATAACTCTTTCATGTCAACAGGTAGTTCCGCATAAAAGACTACCTCTTTTTTATCCATGGGATGCCAAAAACTTAGCTCTCGGCAATGAAGTGCTTGTCTGCTAATCTCTACTCGCAAGCCCCCATACAAATCATCCCCTACAATCGGATGCCCAATATGGGAAAGATGAACACGAATCTGGTGGGTTCTCCCTGTATCTAGCTGAAGCTGCACATGTGTCCAATCAGCTAGCCTGTGAATGACCCGAAAATGTGTAACCGCTCTTTGACCATCCTCCCGCACTTGGCGCTCGATAATACTATCGTCCTTCCGACCAATTGGGGCATCAATCGTACCTGCTTCCACATCGAACCCGCCATGAACGATGGCTTCATACGTCCTCTTCATTCCTCCGGTCTTTTGTTGAGCGGAAAATAGATGGTGGATATGACGATGCTTTGCAACTAGCAGCAACCCAGATGTATCCCGATCAAGTCGATTAACTAAATGCACTGTTGCATCATGTCCTGTAGATTGATAGTAATACAAAAGTCCATTCGCTAGGCTTCCAGTTGAACTCTCCCGGGACGGGATTGACTGCTGGTATGGCGGTTTGTTCACAACCAACACGTATGGGTCCTCATACACAATATGTAAAGGCAGATTTTCAGGCCTCAGATCTAAACTAGGCTTCTCGGGCGGGAATACCACCTTTAGAGCCTCACCCTCAACCAAACGATGTCGTACCGTAACAGGGGTGCCATTTAATGTAATCGCGCCACCTGCGAACTTAATATCGGTAAGGGCCGTTTTTGAAATGGCCTGCTCCCGTAAAAACTCTCTCACTAATTTTCCTGTATCTTGTGATGAGATCTTCCATTCTAATGTAAAAGCCGCCACAATTCTCTTTCCCTTCAATCAAATACGCCTAGCAAATTTGCGCCCAATTTTTTTGGCGCACAGGATATGGGTCATAAAGACGTTGNNGATCTTACTGCCCGAATAATTTCCTTTAAAAAATTGTGGCATCCGCCGGAGGCTAACTTTATTTAGCCGGGATTGAACTCCCCACCGAATTTGTTCTCTTTTTACATTCATCCCTTACTATTAAGTAGGAATTTTGCAAAATAAAGTTTAATCAGAAATAAACGAATCGCGAACCCTTTTCCAAAATGGGAATGGACGAAAACGTGCGAAACGAACCTTTTCAGGAGCGACGCGGCATTGAATGGATTTCACATCCTTGTGCAAAAGAGTTAAGTGGTCAATCGTAATATGAAAGTCAACATCATTCACCGGTTTCATTAATATGGTATGATGATTCGGCAAAATTAATGGTGAGCCGACCGTTCGGAACACACGATTGTTAATCGAAGCCATTTCTGCAACTTGAATTGCTTCAATCGATGGATGTAAAATGGCACCACCAAGTGCTTTGTTATATGCAGTACTTCCCGAAGGAGTTGAAATACATAATCCATCCCCGCGGAATGTTTCAAAAAGCTGCCCCTTGATTTCAAGGTCCATTACAAGAGATCCTTCTACACTTTTTACCGTACATTCATTTAAGGCAAGGTACCTAGACTCACGCCCACCATTGATATAGCGGATATAAACCTCAAGTAACGGGTATTCGACCACCTGGTATGGAGTTTTAGCAATCGCAATCACAAGTTTTTCAATTTCTTCTGGAACCCAGTCTGCATAAAACCCTAGATGCCCTGTGTGAATACCAACAAAAGCTGTTTTATCTAATCGGCTGCGGTAACGGTGAAAGGCATATAAAAGTGTTCCATCCCCTCCGACTGTAACAACAATATCTGGTTGGTCCTCATCATATGTGAGCCCGAAATCCATTAAATACGTTCTTATTTTTTGCATTAATGTATTCGAGTTCGAATCACCCCTCGAAGTTACAGCAAATCTCATATTTTACACCCTATCCATTAAGTATTATCAGATTCCTTACTATCCGTTTTTCTTGAAAAAATAGCCTGTGCTTCTTGAATTTCGCCGCGTATTTTTGACATTTCCTCATCAAGTAGAAAAGCAGCCTCTGACGCACGTTGTAGGCGATGCTCGATCTCTTCTGGAAATCTGCCTTTATATTTGTAGTTTAAGGAATGTTCGATCGTTGCCCAAAAGTTCATCGCAAGAGTGCGAACCTGTATTTCGACTAAAATTTTCTTCTCACCATCAATGGTTTGAACAGGATACTTAATCACAAGGTGATAGGAGCGATAGCCGCTTTCTTTCTTTTGTGTAATATAGTTTCGTTCTTCAATGATTTCTAGATCATTTCGCATCCTTAATAATTCGACAACCCGCTTGATATCATCTACAAATTGACACATCATTCTAAGTCCTGCAATGTCTTGCATCTCTTCTTCGATTTTGTCGAGTGGAATATTCTTCTTTGTTGCTTTATCTAAAATACTTGGTATTGGCTTTACTCTTCCCGTTACAAATTCGATCGGGGAATGGGTACCTTGCATTTCGAATTGAGTTCGCATTCCTTTAAGCTTTATTTTCAGCTCATCAACAGCTTGCTTGTATGGAGCCAAAAAAAGATCCCAGTCTTTACTCATAATAGCCCCCCATTTTCTTAACTAGGATAAGAATGTTTTTTCAACAAGCTCGACCATCCCATCTCCATAATTCGCATTACCTTCAATGTTTTGTAAAAGGTATTCCAATTCAGGAATGATATCGACTAGTTCGAGTTCGTTGTCTTCTAGGTGTAAAATAACTTGTTGTTTTTCTGAAATAACATTTTTAAGTGATGGCCAAACAGCCGATGGCAAACTCACATATATAAATTCCTGCTCATTTTCAAGCTTGTAAATGAATGCTAAAGAATCGGAATCAACCAGCATTTGACCGCTGGCACGCAATCCGTCCTTATCAAAATCTGTATGATCCGCCCTAAGCTCCAATCGGTTTTTAGAATAATTAAAATGACTAATTTCAATACGCTTCTGCATCAGTAATCTCCTTTATACGTTTCAACATTTCCAAATCCACACCTATTTTATCATATGTACATCAATTCTTTAAAGAAACTGATAACCAATTCCTAAAAAAGACACACCTCGTGATATAATTAAGAAAAGCGCAAGGCGCCCGCCTATCGGCGACAAGCATAAGACAAGCGCTGACAGAAGGTACACTTTCCCTTCCGAAGCGATTGGCTTAGACCAGAGAACCGATGGCGCCTTGAGCTGGACATATAACAAATTGTTATAAAGGACGTTGAAAAAAATGCGCCAAGAGCTTGAAATTGAATTTAAAAATATTCTATCAGATGACGAATATCATCGATTACTTTCTGCATTCTCAATCGACGATGACAAAAAAGTGATCCAAGAAAACTTTTATTTTGATACAGCCGAATTTTCATTAAAAAATCTAGGTGCCGCCCTACGTATCCGTGAAAAGAAAGGCATATATACTCTCACCTTAAAACAGCCTGTTGAACGTGGATTACTTGAGACCCACCAAGTATTGACCATGGAAGAAGCCAAGCAAATGCTTGATGGCGGACCAATCATCGATGGCGATGTTTCTACCATTTTAAAAACACTTTCTATCAACCCTATGGATGTTACTTTCTTTGGGTCTTTAAAAACGAAACGTGCTGAAGTCGAATATAAAAATGGCTTACTCGTATTGGATAAGAGTTACTATTTAAATTCGAGCGATTTCGAGGTAGAATATGAGGTAACGGATGAAGTGATCGGAAAAGTAATTTTCAAAGAATTACTCAATCAATACAATATTCCACTTCGTAAAACTGACAATAAAATTCGTAGGTTTTATAATCGCAAAAAACAACTTCTACGAGGAGAGGAACGCATTTGAAGATAGATTTTAAAGTATTAATGGAGCTTCAGGCATTACGAAATGCTTCAACATCAAATTCACCGACAACAAGTAATGATGACTCCATATTTAAGGACATGCTATTGCAACTCATGTCTAATTCATCTAGTTCACCAACTGAAAGTATCCGTTCGAAGGTTAATCCTTCATCTTTATACAGCAATACTCATTATATGCCGTTAACGATTTCGAATCCCAAAACCATCCCTGTTTCTAGCAACTATGATGAGTTGATTCAACAAGCGGCACAAAAATACAATGTTGATCCGCGATTAATCAGTTCTGTCATAAAGCACGAATCCAATTTTAATCCAAATGCGAAAAGTCATGCTGGTGCTACTGGTCTTATGCAGTTAATGCCGGCAACAGCGCGTGGTTTGGGTGTTACTGATATAACAGATCCCGCTCAAAATATTGCAGCAGGTACAAAATATCTACGGAATATGCTAGACCGTTATAGTGGAAATGTTTCACTTGCTTTAGCTGCATATAATGCCGGACCTGGAAATGTGGACAAGTATCAGGGCATACCACCCTTCAAAGAAACACAAAACTATGTTAGAAAAGTAACAGAAACCTACCTCGGATAATATAAGCTCTCTCTGACCAATCAGAGAGAGTTTTTTTAATTCCATAAATTTCATTCCTGTAAAAGTGCGCTTTATTTGAGTTAAATCTCGTCCATTGATAAAATGTTAATACACTCAACATTTGATTATTCACTCCTGATGAGTTGAAAGGGGGGTAAGGTCTTGAAAGAAACCAAAAATATGGGATTCAATCCATCATCTAGTAACCGTCCGTTGGAAATCTATATGTTCATTGATCCACTTTGTCCTGATTGTTGGTCATTGGAACCTATATTAAAAAAACTATCAATTGAATATGGAAAGTATTTTACAATTCGCCATATTTTAAGTGGCCGCCTTGCTTCCTTGAATATTCAAAAAAGGAAAAAACCTGCTGACATGGCTCAAGTATGGGAACGCACTGCAAGTAGATCAGGAATGTCTTGTGACGGAAGCATTTGGCTTGAAAATCCAATTTCTGCACCTCATTCTGTATCTATTGCGATTAAAGCTGCTGAACTACAAGGAAAAAAAGCAGGAATCCGTTTTTTACGAAAGCTTCAGGAAAATCTCTTCCTTGAAAAACGTGATATTTCAGATGCTGACGTATTGCTTGCGTGTGCAGAAGAAGTTGGTCTTGATGTAAATGAATTTTTAAATGATCTTCATTCATCAAGTGCTGCAAAAGCATTCCAATGCGATTTAAAAATCACATCTGAAATGGAAGTGGATGAAATTCCAACACTTGTTTTCTTTAATGAAAACATTGAAGAGGAAGGTTTAAAAATTACTGGCTGCTATCCATATGAAATGTATGTTCATATTATTTACGAAATGCTCGGCGAAAAAGTTGAACCTACCCCGCCACCACCGTTAGAGGATTTCTTAAAATACTTTAAATTCGTTGCCACAAAAGAAATTTCAGTTCTGTACGATTTGCCTATACCAGAAGTCGAACGTGAAATGAAAAAGCTTATATTAAAGCAAAGAGTCGAACAAGTTCCCGTTAAATACGGAACGTTTTGGAGGTATATAGAAGAATAACAAAAACGACTTGAACCCGATTGGTCCAAGTCGTTTTTCTATTTAAATAAAGGGGATGGGAGAAATTCACTTCAAACAAAGGGGTGTTGTTTGTGTGATTACTTCTTGATTAAATAATAGCAAAGATTGATAACCATTTTCAACTATTTGTACATTATTTCACAAAGTTGTCAAATTCCTATTCTTAAAACACACGCTTGGACATAAATATTAATTAAGAACTTACATTCATTTGTAAGGAGGTCGGGCAACATGAGGAGAATCGGGCTAATAATCGGGACTATTATGATCATTATCACCTTTGGACTAAATATATTGGGTTTAATGAAATTAATCCCCCTTTATATCACAACCCCTCTTTTATTTCTTTCATTACTAGTGACACTTGTTATTTATAATCACCGAAATCGATTTAGGGGTTTTCGATAATTAAAACAAGGGCACCCGCGGTGGATGCCCTCTTCTTTTATTTCTTTAATAATTTTTCCATTTCTGTCAAAGTAGCTTCGAATACTTTACATGCTTCTTTGATTGGCTCTGCAGAAGTCATGTCCACACCTGCATTTTTCAGTACCTCAATTGGATAGTTAGAGCTTCCTGCTTTTAGGAAGTTGTTAATGTAGCGATCAACAGCTGGCTTACCTTCTTCTAAAATTTGTTTACTTAATGCCGTTGCCGCACTATAACCTGTCGCATATTGATACACATAATAATTGTAGTAGAAATGCGGAATACGGGACCATTCTAACCCAATTTCATCATCCACAACGATATTTGATCCGAAGTATTTTTTATTTAGTTCATAATACATTTCGGTGAATAAATCAGGTGTTAATGCTACTCCCTCTTGGGCTTTCATATGAATCATATGTTCAAATTCTGCAAACATAGTTTGACGGAATACAGTTCCTCTAAAGCCTTCCAGCTGATGATTTAATAAATATAATCTCTTTTGGTCATCATCTATTGTTTTTAATAAATAATCTCCTAAAAGTGCCTCATTACAAGTAGATGCTACTTCCGCAACAAAGATTGAATAGTTTCCATATGTGTATGGCTGGTTGTTCCTTGTATAATAGCTATGAACAGAGTGGCCAAATTCATGGGCTAATGTAAATAGATTGTTCACATTGTCTTGCCAGTTCATAAGGATATAAGGATTTGTACCATAGGTTCCTGAGGAATAGGCTCCACTGCGTTTCCCTTTATTCTCATGAACATCTACCCAACGATTTTCAAAGCCTTCTTTTAACACATTTAAGTAATCCTCGCCTAATGGAGCAAGCCCTTTAAGGATATAATCTTTTGCTTCCTCGTAAGAAACATCCATTTTCACATCTTTTACAAGTGGTGTATAAAGGTCATACATATGAAGCTCATCCACACCAAGTGCTTTTTTGCGAAGATCGACGTATCTATGCAATAGTGGAAGATTATCATTAATCGTATTCACAAGATTATCATAAACGGTCTCAGGAATATTATTGCTGCTTAAGGCTGCTTCTCGAGCAGACTTATAATTACGAACACGAGCATTAAAATTATCCTTTTTTACAGTTCCGCTTAATGTACTTCCAAACGTATTTTTAAAATTTCCATATGAGTCATACACCGATTTGAACGCTTCTTCTCTTACACGTCGGTCTGAGCTTTCTAGAAAGCGAATATAACGGCCATGCGTAATTTCAACCTCTTCCCCGTTCTCATCTTTAATGGTTGGGAATGTTAAATCTGCGTTATTTAGCATACCAAAAGTATTGCTTGAAGAATCCATTACCTCGTAGGCTTGTGCAAGTAATGCTTCTTCTTTTGCAGATAGGACATGAGGACGTTCACGATTGATATCGTTTAAAGCATGCTCGTAAACCTTCAATTCCTCTTTTTCAGCTAAAAAGGTTTTGATTTTTTCCTCATCAACAGATAGAATTTCAGGTACGATAAAAGAAAGTGCACTACCTACCTGTGTATATAGATTTGTTGCCCGGTCATATAAACCTTGATATAACGAATTTGAAGTATCTTGATCATTTCGCATATGTGCATATGTATAGATTTTTCCCATTCGTAAAGAAATGGCATCTTGATAAGCCAATGCCTCAAAAAGATTATCTGCAGACTCACCAAGCTTTCCTTGGAATGCTTCAATTCCAGGAATCATTTCTTTTACTTCAGTAAATTCCTTTTCCCAATCTTCGTCTGAAGCAAAAATATCTTCTAATCTCCATGTATCCTGCTCAGCAATTTCATCCCGATTAGGGAGCTTTTTAATAGTTGATTGTTCAGCCATTTTAGTAACCTCCTATTTCCTTTTCATTAAAAAGTATTCGATACCTTATTGATTATCTCCTTTTTTATTAAAAAAGTTCAAGTTTTTTGAATTTAGTCAGTCCGTTCCAATCTTATGTTTTGCCAATCCATCCTCTTCATGCTTTCCAACACTTGCCAACTGTTTTTCATCCATTTTGCAAGCTTCGTCTAAATTCGAAGGTATTTCAAATGCTCCTATTTTTTCATATTTTGTTTTCGAAATCTGTTTAAATTTACCTGTTTCTACAAGGACCTTTAGGTATTCCTCAACGGCCAGTGAATATTGGGTATGAAACACTAATGGCAACTGTCTAATCATAATATCTTTTGTAGCAATTCGCTTTGAAATGACTTCCATTACATTCGAAAAAAAGAACGTATCCCCTTTCCCAAGAGGAAGCAAAAGATCTAGTAAAATCCACATTTGCCATATCATCGGCGTTGTGTGAAACCAGTATCCTGATGGGACAGGCAGTCCCGCTTCTGAAGGTAAATGAGCTGGAGGTATTCGGTTTTGATAAAGGGTGGTCAAAAATGAGGCCAAATGGTTGGATGGAAAAACGGAGTAGCTTGCCCTCCACTTCTGTTTTTTTCTGCTCCATAAATGTCGGAAAGTTACCGAGGGATTGGTTGGATCCAAAAGTCTTGGAAAGGAGATCACTTTTTCTTTGTAAAAATGAATGGAACAAAAAGCTTCGCTTGTAGTAAATGGATGGAGATTAGATAGTTTGACGAATGTAGAGGTATCTGGGCAGTAATAAAGAATGCTAGGATAGATTGGTTGATTAAAGGAGGTCGAAAATAGCCATTGAAAAGGTGATAATCGAACCGAATAGGCAGACATTCGTTTAAACCATTTTGCACCTAAAATCCAAATGGGTATAATGCCTTCTTTGTTGTATGAATCTGATCTCTTTTTAAACAAGGAATATTCGATTTGGGAGCATTGGTACTCAATTGCGAAGCGTGTGTTTTGTGTGGTCACTAAGAGGTCTGGACGTTGTGATATTTCGGGTAAAAAAGGCTCGAGCTTGACATCATAGCCTTGGGCTTGGAACCAATGATAAAGCTGGCGTTTGCCCTCGAGGTGATACTCAGATTCTGGTTCTGTTTTAATGGTACATTCGGCTCCTTTTAAATGTGCAAAATGATGAGTCTTTTTCAGTCCTGCCTTAAGCTGGACTATGCTATGACAAGCCGGACAATGAAATGTCTCATGATCGCGAAGCTTATGCAAATCGGAGCGCTCCCATTTTTCCACGAGTGATATATATTCACCATTATTACGTAACGCAACAAACACTCACGTCATCTCCTTCCTTTATATAGATTGCTCCTTTAAAATAGCATAGATGACATAGTTGTACAATCAAAAAATTGTGAACATTTCGAAGGCAGGTCAAATACGCCTTGGCGTATTNNATAAAGACGTTGCCACAGGATGTGACGTTTTTAGTCTTTGATCTTACAACCCGAAAAAATATCCCTTGAAAATCTGAGGCATCCGCCAGAGGCTTTAACTTTACTCAGTAGAAATGGGAAATTCTACTCAATAAAGTTAAAAGCCGATTCCACAAAATGAAATCGACTTTTGCTTATAGTGAGAAGTGTTCAACCATAACTTCTAACGCATTCTCATTAATTATCTTTTTACCATACTCTTCAATTCTATGAATCGACATTGCTGATTCTTGCCCATACTCCAGCACAATGCTAAGCATATCTTCAAGTTCATCCTCTGAGTAGGTTTCTTCATTGAATTCGATAAATAAGTAATATTTATTTTCGAATGAGTACAAGGAATTGTTTAATCCCTCAAGCTGAATTCGATGTGCAAGTGAAATGACATCTTCAAAATCATTAAAGCGAATTAAAAATTGGAAGTTTTCTTCTTCAAATTCTTCGATAAAATCTTTATCCTCATATTTCGATTGAAATTGTTGATCTAATAAAGATTCAATCTTTTCATCAACTGGCATTTTATCATCACCAACAGGAAGTTCGTACTTATTCCCGTCTTTTGAAAGTTGTGCTCGTGTTACAAGAACTTCTAACCCTTTTTCTAACGCCTGGACTTGGATCCATAGTGGACCATCAATCGTGAATTCTTCTTCTTGATGAATCTCATCCATCATTTCCCAGAAGAGCTCTTCACTTCGCTCTCGGTTATACCAAATTTCTTCACGTTCAAACCCGCGCTGTTCTATATCATTATATGAAATGTAGAATTTTACTGTATGTTCGTTGATTCGTTCGATTTCCATTACAGAACCTCTCCCTTCTCTGCTCAGATTTTGAAGGGACGTTATACCCCCGAGCCAGATGCTCTTTTATTCACTTTTCCCATAAATGTTGCAGAATAACCTTAGTTGAGAAAAAAGTCTATATCTTGTACTTTTATTTTATGTTAAAAGATATGAGAATGGAAATAAAAAAGGCTAATTTTAAAAAAACAGTTGTTTTGCCCGGTTTTCATCCATATTTATTATGAATGTGGTTAGGTTTTTCGGGAGTCCTCTCTGTTTTATGTACCATTATAATACGAATTGTGATTGAAAACGAGTAAAATGTCCTAATAAATAAAAAAACTTCTACGTTTTTACAGTAGAAGTTTCTTGATGTTAGTTTACTAAGCGTTGCGCTTCTTTTAGTTGGAAGCTACGAACTTTTCTCGGTAGAAATCTGCGGATTTCGTCCTCGTTATATCCTACCTGAAGTCTCTTCTCATCGATGATAATTGGTCGACGAAGAAGTCCAGGATTTCCTTGAATTAATTTGTATAAATCCTTAAGAGGCATTGTCTCAAGATTTACATTCAATTTTTGGAATACCTTAGAACGAGTTGAAATGATCTCATCTGTTCCATCTTCCGTCATACGTAAAATTTCTTTAATCTCTTCGATTGAAAGAGAATCTGAAATGATGTTTCTTTCCTGATACGGAATGTGATTTTCCTCTAACCATGACTTCGCTTTTCGGCAAGAAGTACAGCTTGGAGAAGTATAAAGAGTAACCATAAACCTTATCACTCCCTTAAAAAGTAGATTATTACTTAACAATCAGTAAGATTGGTCATGGGTGAATAAAAACCTAAATTAAAATGACTTTAATTAAGTAATTTCTTTAATTATTATACCTCAAATTTTCTGAGAAAGATAGACAATTTTGAAGAAAACTTTTGAATCATGAAGACCTTGATACATCATAGGTCTAAATGCAAATGAAATCGGGATGATTAACTGCTATTGCTTCTAGAATTACGCATTTCTTTAAGATGTTCCGATTATCATTATAATCTTTAAATGATAATAAATGATCACTTAGTAAGAATCTCCGCAAATTAGATATTCCCTCTTTAATTAAATGTAAACTTGGAATAGAATAGAATTAAGGAATACGTTTTCATTGGAGGGATATTCATGGCAAGCTACATAATGGATTTAGGTCTTATTGCTGTTTTAGTCATTGGTATTACTGCTTTGATGGGTGTTATGGCAAATGGCATTGGGGAACGAGTCTTTGGAGGTAAATCTGGTTCTGATATTGTTAATCGTGATTTAAATGTAAAAGCCGGTTGGAAAAATGTTGGCGGACGAAAAAAATAAGAAGTGAAGGCTGGTCTTTTGACCAGCCTTCTTATTATGGCGTGTAATCCACACCTTTTGTATAGGTATTTGCAGCGTTCCATAGTAAAAATTCATTAATTCCTTGGTCTTGCAACCCTTTTATTTGAGCTTCTATTTCAGCTTTTCCGTAAACTGTATAATTTCCTTTTCCAAGCCAACTTGCTGTAAAATCTTGGAGCCATGGTCTTGAAACAGGCCTGTTTTCAATTTGGCTAAGTTTATAGTTTTCAACCTTCGCATATTCAGAAACCAATCGATATGGTTCGAGGTCAGGACGCGATATCCCAAAATAAGCTGTCCAGTGACTAGGGTAAATCATTGAAGAAATGACATCGACATGTTTAGAAATCTTTGAGAAGTTTTGTCCAATTCCAGGAGCTTCAGGCAATGTCGCGCTATACCCGAAGATATCTACCGATACTTTTACATTATAGGGTTCTAATTTTTCTTTTGCGTAAGCCACAAAATCCGTAACAGCAGAGACACGTTTTTGAACGTTATCAAGATTAACTTTTTCATATTCCCCCATACCAAATTTTAATGTTTGATCAAGTTTCTCAAATCCTTCAGGAAAGCGGACATAATCGAATTGAATCTCTTGGAATCCAAGTTTTGCTGCCTCAATTGCGACACCTACATTATAATCCCAAACTTCCTTCATAAATGGATTCACGAATGCGTCCCCTCGCCCATTCGTCCAAACCTTTTCCCCTTCTTTAAAAGACAAATCAGGTCGTTTCTTCCCCAATACCGAATCCTTAAACACGACAACCCTTGCGATTGGATAAATTTGCTTTTCCTCCAGCTTCTTAAGCATGGCTTTAGGATCTTTGATATAATCCTTACCAATCCCATGATAATTCGAGCCCTGTGGAGGTAGATAAGTTAAATATCCAAAGTCGTCCTTAACATCAATTACCATTGCATTAAGATCTGTCTCATCAATTAATTGAACAAGACGTGCAAATCGATCTCCACCTGCTGAGTGTGCTGAAACATAAATACCTCTAATAGCATCAGGGTATTCAAATTGATAGCCCGAATCAAATTCAAACCGTTTAACCATTTCTGGGATTTCTTTTTCAGTCATCACCAATTTACTGGCTGAATGTGATTCCATCGAAAAAACTTTATTTTCTGCAGAGCCGGTTTGATTTGCAAATAACAAACCAAATCCGATTACAAGGGTAACCATTAGAAAAGAGATAATTTTCTTCATGTTTTCCTCCTTCCTCAACACTTATATAGTATTTTAAATGAATTTTCCAGGAAATAATACAAAATTAGACAAACTTTTCAAAAATTTAGTATTTATTCAATTGTATGAGCCAGTTTGTCTTATATTTATAGTCTTCTTATTATCCTTTTCAATATTAATGGTAAATGTGGACAAAAAAAAGAGGCCCTAGTATTGGGGCCGTTTAGCTATATTTTGCTTTATACTCTTTGTATTCCTTTTCTGAGCACGCAACAAAATGTCCTGGTCTTATTTCATGGAGTTTGATCTCCTCATTTTCTGAGTATCCATGTTCTTTTGGATCATAAATAAGTCTTTTTCGATTTCGTTCATAATCCGGATCTGGCAGTGGAATTGCTGATAACAATGATTTGGTATATGGATGTATGGGGTTTGAATATAAATCATTCGCCTCAGCTAGCTCAACAATTTTACCGAAATACATAACTCCTATTCTGTCACTAATGTATTTTACCATCGACAAATCATGAGCAATAAATAAGTATGTCAATCCTTTTTCTTTTTGGAGCCTTTTCATCAGATTGACGACTTGTGCTTGAATAGATACGTCAAGGGCAGAAATTGGTTCATCTGCGATAATAAAGTCTGGTTTCACCGCAAGTGCACGAGCGATTCCAATTCTCTGACGTTGTCCCCCAGAAAATTCATGTGGATACCGATTTGCATGCTCACGGTTTAAACCAACTGTTTCTAAAAGTGAGTATACCTGTTCCATTCGGTCACTATTGTTTTTGGCAAGCCCATGAATGTCTATACCCTCGGCCACAATATCTGCAACGGTCATCCTCGGATTTAAAGAAGCATAGGGGTCTTGAAATATCATTTGCATTTTTCGGTTAAACTTTTTCAAGTCTTTTTTGGATTTTTTCCCGTGAACATTTTCTCCGTTAAAAATAACCTCGCCACCGGTAGCATTGTACAACCGTATGATTGTTCTTCCAGTGGTTGATTTTCCACATCCAGACTCTCCCACTAGACCTAATGTTTCTCCTTTGTATATATCAAACGTAATTCCATCCACTGCTTTGACTATATTTGGTTTTCCAACATTAAAATATTGCTTTAAATTTTTAATTTCAACTAATTTTTGTTTTTCAGCCATTTCATTCATCATCCTTTCTGTGTTGCTTTTCGGATGAGAAATTTTTCATTCGACGTTTTACCGCTTCGGGCGGCTCTACTTTTGGTGCATCAGGGTGAAGTAGCCATGTTGCAGCATAATGTGTATCCGAAACCTTAAACATTGGCGGTTCCATTTCGTAATCAATTTTCATTGCAAAACGATTTCTTGGCGCAAACGCATCTCCCTTTGGAGGATTTGTAAGGTCTGGTGGTGACCCTGGTATTGCCAAAAGTTCTGTTTGAGCATCATTATCTAGACTTGGCATAGACGACAATAATCCCCATGTATAAGGATGCTTTGGATTATAAAATATTTCATCAACAGTACCGTATTCAACTATTTTCCCTGCATACATGACAGCAACCCTATCTGCGACATTTGCAACGACGCCTAAATCATGGGTGATAAAAATGATCGATGTTTCTAGTTTTTTTTGGAGGTCCTTCATTAGTTCCAATATTTGTGCTTGGATGGTTACGTCCAATGCCGTGGTAGGTTCGTCTGCAATCAATAATTTCGGGCTAGAAGCTAATGCTATGGCTATCATTGCACGCTGTCTCATTCCACCACTAAATTCATGTGGATATTGGTTTACTCGCTTCTCTGGGCTAGGAATTCCGACTAATCTTAGTAGCTCAATTGCACGGTCCTTTGCGTTTCCTTTAGACATATTTTGATGCTTAATTAAAACCTCCATAATCTGCATGCCGACCTTCATTGTTGGATTAAGAGAGGTCATCGGGTCCTGAAAGATCATGCCAATATCCTTCCCACGAATCTTCTCCATTTCCTTATTCGTTTTTGGAACAAGATCATCACCATCGAAAAGGATTTGTCCCTTCGTGATTTTTCCAGGAGGCATCGGAATAAGCTTCATGATTGTTTGCGAGGTTACACTTTTACCTGATCCCGATTCTCCAACAATCGCAAGTGTTTCACCCTTATATAAATCAAAATTAACACCGCGGACAGCTTTTACTTCACCCGCATAGGTTTGAAAAGCGACTTCAAGGTCTTTTACTTCTAATAACTTTTCCATTGACTCACTCCCTTACTTGCGCATCCTTGGGTCTAATGCGTCTCGCATTCCATCGCCTATTACGTTAAAAGCAAAGATTGTGATACAGATTAAGGTAGCTGGGAAGAACAAACGCCATGGATAGTATTCAAAAGCTGGTAATCCCTCTGAAGCCATCGTTCCCCAACTCGCAAGTGGAACTTGAACACCTAAGCCAAGATAACTTAGAAAGGATTCAGTGAAAATTGCATTTGGGATCGTTAACGTCATCGTGACCAAGATCGGACCCATGGAATTCGGAATTAAGTGCTTAAACATAATGCGCTTAACATCTGCACCTAGCGTTTGGGCTGCAAGTACATATTCCTGATACTTCAACTGCAAGACTTGTCCTCTTACAATCCGCGCCATATTGATCCAGCCAGTAATCGTCATCGCAAGAATCATCGTACCTAACCCTTGCTCTAAAATAACCATTAGTAAAATAACTAATAACAAGTATGGTACTCCATATAAAATATCTGCAAATCTCATCATAAATTCATCGACTTTACCGCCCATATACCCGGAAATACCGCCCCATAAAACCCCAATAACTAGGTCAATAACCGCAGCGGCTAATCCAATAAATAACGAGATCCTTGCTCCTTGCCATGTTCTTGTGAATACATCTCTCCCAAGTTCATCTGTACCAAACCAATGCACACCAGATGGTGCTTCATTGGCGTGGGCAAGGTCTGTTGTTCGATAATCAAATTCATTCATCATTGGACCAATAATTGCCATTAATAATAAAAGGATTAATAGAACGACTCCTGCTAATGCAAGCCTGTTCTTCTTAAATCTAGAAGTGACATCCTTCCAAAACGATAAACTTGGTTTTGAAATTTTTTCCGCTTCATTCTCATTAATGGTCGATGGCGCAAACATTTCCTTTGGAATATTCTGCATAAATTACTCTCCTTTCTTCGCTCCAGATAGCTTGATGCGAGGATCAATAAATCCGTACAAAATATCGACAAGGAGAACAGAAATCAAGAGTAAGATACTATAAAAGACAGTGACTCCCATAATCACGGTGTAATCACGGTTTGTGATACTCGTTACAAATTCGTCCCCTAATCCAGGTATTCCAAAGATTTTTTCAATTACAAAGCTACCCGTTAAAATTCCTGCTGTTAACGGTCCCATGTATGAAACAACAGGAAGCATCGCATTACGGATCGTATGTTTCATCGTGATCGTACCTTGAGCTAATCCCTTAGCACGAGCTGTTTTTATGTAATCATTGCTCAATACCTCAAGCATACTTGAACGAGTTAATCGTGCAATAAAGGCCATTGGTGAAGCTGCCAGCGCAATTGCGGGCAAAATGGTATGCATAAAGGATTCCCATCTCGCAACCGGAAAAAGGTCTAACTTAATGGCGAAAATATATTGCAATACTGTAGCTAAAATAAAGCTTGGAACAGAAATCCCCAACACTGCAACAATCATCGCTGAATAATCCTGCCATTTGTTATGATAAAGGGCTGCAATTACACCTAAAACAACGCCAATTGCTATAGCTATAAGAATGGCCTCAATCCCTAAAAATAGGGATATCGGAAATCCATTATTGATGATTTCATTCACTGTCATTGCCTTGTATTTGAAGGATGGACCAAAATCCCATTTGGCAACATCGCCTAAATAATCAAAATACTGTTTATATAGTGGTTGATCCAAACCATAATGGGCATTTAGTGCTGCTTCAATTTCTGGAGGCACTTCCTTTTCTTTTGTAAATGGGCCTCCCGGAGCCGCTTGCATTAAGAAAAATGTGGCGGTTACAATCAAGATGAGTGATACGATCATATAGAGTATTCTCTTAATTATGTAGATGGCCACTTTGTATACCTCCCATTGCAATCACCTAAGTCTTTTTCAAAAAACAAGGTATATAGGCAACTATATACCTTGTTTTTTGTTCTTTATTAGTAATTACCTATTTTGAATTACTCAAAATAAGCCCACTTAAATTGAGCATCTCCCAATGGGGAAATAACGACTCCTTTTAGGTTGTCATTTTGAACCCAGTTGTTTGTATAAAAGTAGATTGGTGCAATTGGCATTTCACTTATTACTATTTGTTCAGCTTCCTTTAGTAGTCCAATACGCTTGTCCTTGTCTGTTTCTTTGGCAGCCTGGGCAAGAAGATTATTAAAATTCTCATTTGTCCAACCTGTATCATTGTTACCAGCTGGCACTGTATAAATTTCTAGGAAGTTTACTGGATCATTGAAATCAGCCAACCAACCAGTACGCGCAATTTGGAAATTACCTGTGTCCACATTATCAAGAAAAACGGTCCACTCTGCGTTGTTAAGTGTTACATCTACCCCTAAATTTTTTCTCCACATATCTTGGATTGCTTGTGCAATCTTTTGATGCCCCTCTGAAGTATTATATGAAAGGGCGATTGGTGGCAGTTGGGAAACATCAGTTAATCCAAGTTCATCTAAAGCTTTTTGTAAATGTTCCTTTGCCGCGTCAACATCGTTATCCTTGAAATATCCTTTTTCATTTTCTTTAAGAATTGCTGCTGGAACCAAAGCCATTGCCGGGATTTGACCCCCGAGAGCAACATTTTCTACTATCGCTTTACGATCTATAGCATAGGATAAAGCTTTGCGTAGATTTACATTTTGGAAAGGCTCTTTTTTAATATTAAACTTGTACCAATACGTTCCTGCGATTGTGCTTTTTTTAAGTGTTCCTTCTTTGTCTAAAGTTGGAATAACATCTGTTGGTAAGGCAGACATTGGGGCCCCAGCCCAATCCAATTCTCCTTTTTTGAAACTTTGATACTCTGTACTCGGATCATTTATCATATCCATTGTAATTTTATTGAGCTTTACAGAACCCGCATCCCAATAGTCCTTATTTTTATTAAGAGTAATCGTTGCTGATTTGTCTGCAATCACAAATGGTCCGTTAGAGACATATGATTCATCAACTCGATTAGCCCAATCTGGATTGTCCTTTGCTATTTTACTGTTTACAGGATAATACGTATAAAAAGCAGTTAATTCTAAGAAATAAGCAGTTGGGTTAACTAATTTAACCTCCAGGGTTTTATCATCAGTAGCCTTTACACCAACATTCTCCATTTTATCGATAGATATATCTGGAGTGTCGTATGCAGTTTTTGCCCCTTCAATATAGTTGTAAATTTGTGAAGCGTAGTCCGATTGATTTCCAGGGACTAGTACCCATTTCCACGCATATTCAAAATCATGTGCAGTAACAGGATCACCATTTGACCACTTGGCATCACGAAGCGTGAAGGTATATGTTTTGCCATCTTCTGATACATCAATTTTTTCTGCCATAGCCTCTTCTGGTTCCCCATTTTTATTAAGTCGAGTTAAACCTTCAAAAGCATGGTTCAGTACAACCCCGGATGTTGAGTCGGTTGCTAAACCAGGGTGTAATGTAGGAGGTTCAGAACTAATATTTATTCTTAGTTCTTGCTTAACCTCTTCTCCTGTTGCTCCTCCGCCTTTTTCTTCCCCTTTATTAAATGTTCCACAGGCGGAAAGAACGACAGCGCTCGCGAAAAGTATAGTTAATAGCCAAGAAATTTTTTTCAAACAGATTANNGATTACCTCCCAAATATGTAAAGATATACGCTACTTATGTTGTTTCAAAACGCATCTTCTTATGCGCATTCTGTCCCTTTGTCTATTAATTTTTTCTTCAATACTTGCAATTTAGTTTGAAAAGAATATAATAAAAATAATATGAATAATGCGCGATGAAAAAGAGTAGTACATATGAAGACCATTTAATGGATTTCCTCTAACAGAGAGCCTGTGGTTGGTGTGAACAGGTAATGGAGCATATGGAATGGACTTTTGAGCATCTTTGCTGAAAAATGAAGTAGGCTTAAGACGATTTCCTTACGTTACAAGGATACGAGAGATTTTACTCACATTCGAGTAAAATAACTAGGGTGGCAACGCGGTAACCATTCGTCCCTAACATTTAATTGTTAGGTGCGGATGGTTTTTTATTTTGTCTAAAAAAAGGAGAGAATTAAGATGCAAACTATTTTTTCAGGTATTCAGCCAAGTGGTTCAGTAACATTAGGAAATTATATCGGAGCAATGAAACAATTTGTTGAATTACAAAATGAATATAATTGCTTCTATTGTATAGTGGACCAACATGCGATTACAGTGCCACAGGAAGCATTAGAATTACGTAAAAACATAAAAAGCTTAGCTGCTTTATATCTGGCAGTTGGGCTTAATCCAGAAAAAGCAACACTATTTATTCAATCAGAAGTTCCAGCACACGCTCAAGCTGGTTGGATGTTGCAATGTGTCTCATATATCGGAGAACTCGAGAGAATGACACAATTTAAAGATAAATCACAAGGAAAAGAAGCCGTTGTGGCTGGATTGTTAACATATCCACCTCTTATGGCTGGAGATATTCTATTATATAATGCGGACCTTGTACCTGTTGGTGAGGACCAAAAGCAACATATTGAGTTAACTCGTGATCTTGCAGAAAGATTCAATAAAAAATACCGTGAAATATTTACAATTCCTGATGCCAGAATTCCTAAAGAAGGCGCAAGAATTATGTCATTACAAGATCCAACAAAGAAAATGAGTAAATCTGATCCAAATCCGAAAGCCTACATCGCTCTTCTTGATGATCCAAAGCAAATTGAGAAAAAAATTAAAAGTGCTGTAACTGATTCAGAGGGTATTGTGAAATATGACAAGGAAAACAAACCAGGTATTTCGAACCTTCTAACCATTTACTCAAATTTCAGTCAGAAATCAATTGAGGAGATCGAAGCATTATATGAAGGAAAAGGATATGGGGATTTTAAAGCGGACCTTGCAGAGGTTGTATTGAACGAAATTCGCCCAATTCAAGAAAGATATTATGACTTCCTGAATTCATCAAAATTGGATGAAATCCTAGATGCTGGTGCAGAAAAAGCACATAAAGTGGCAAGCAAAACCGTTAAAAAAATGGAAAATGCCATGGGTCTAGGAAGAAAGAGAAAATAAGAAAAAGGAAAGAGGATTTGTTCGAAAACAAATCCTCTTAATCAAATACGCTCTGGCGTATTTGCGCCCAGAATTTTTGGCCCACAGGAAGTAGCGTTTTTAGTCATTGATCTTACTCGCTCGAAAAACTTCCTCTAAAAAATCTGTGGCATCCGCCGGAGGCCCTAACTTTATCCAGTTGGGGCTTTTGGCCTCATCTGAATAAAGTTAAACCTTTGATTCATGCTCAATTTCCCATAGCTTTTCAAAAAATGGTTGACCTTTAATTAGGTTTTCACATAGTTGAACATGTTTGCCTGTCCAACCGTTTCTGGTTTCTTCATAGAGGTTTTGCCATACTTCCTCAAACTGCATTTCTTGAATTTCCCGGTATCTCGAAGGATTCCACTCCGTATACCAGTATCTGATTTCTGCCACATTTTTCGTTGATGCTAACTGATCTAACGCCATAAATAAAAGCTGCTTTAGCTGCCTTTCCTTACGGGTTAGGCCTGCCATTTCAATAGGTGATGGAGATAAAATGTGGTATTCCTTATTCTTTGTGTTATCCTTACTGTCAAAGGTATAAGGAATTGCTTCATGGCCACTCACCATCTCATAAACGAGTTGTTCCTGACGAGGAATTAGTCGACTTTTTCGAATCGGGATATTATAACCAATTGTATCTATTGCTATAATTCCATGACCGTCTGTTACAACAAAACAATAATCTTGCTGAATTCGTTCATGATTTTTACGAACATACGCTTTTTGATAAACATCCATAAGTAGTTGCTGAGGTAGTTCCATTAAATCATTTTCAATGTAGTTAAACAATGGAGACTCAATTTTTAGCAAAGGTACCTGGTCTAACAGTTCAACACTATCATCCTTGCGCCATTCATGGAAGTGGCAAACGTTGTAACCATTTTCTTCACCTTCAAACCAATTTACCCAAATATCATGAAGAAACAACATTTATTACCCCTCACTTCAAAGCTGTTTGTCAACAGTATAGGCAGAAGGAGGAAATTTTATTCCAAAATATTCTTGTATTGTTAGAAAATACTTATCCTTGTTATTCCTTTCCAGATGGCTTTGACGGAAAGTATATACTGATCCAAATCATCGCTAAGCCCACCACAACAAGATGACATTCAAATCGCCTGCTAATAAATTGTAGGTACTCTAAAAAAGAAAGCCCCATTGTCGTTAGGTTTAAATAAGCAATAGTCGTAATGCCTCCAGAAACCGCTAGCCCAAATCCAACTAAATATAAAAAAGCCCTACCCATCTGTATGCCATTCAATAAAACTATGATAAAAATGCATTTTCAAGTGAACCACCCGCTCGTCCCATATACTTACTATAATTTATGGTCCAAGCTTACAAAAGATGACAAAAAACAATTGTACAAATTTATGACCAAAAGAAAAAGCCAAGAAGGCGTCTTGGCTTTTTACTCATTTATTTTTGGATCTAGGGCGTCACGAAGTCCGTCTCCTACGAAGTTAAAGCATAGTACAGTAATTAGGATCATTAAGCCTGGAGCTGTTGGAACCCACCACTGATTAAGCATGATTGTAATACTCTGAGCTCCTTGAAGCATATTCCCCCAACTCGGTGTTGGTGGCATAATACCTAATCCAAGGTAACTAAGCGCAGATTCTGCCAAAATAACTCCCCCAACATTTAATGTTGCTGCAACAATGATTGGACCCATTGCGTTAGGTAGAATTTCTCTGAAAATAATTGTAAAACTTCTAGTTCCAATTGTTTTAGATGCTAAGACAAATTCACGACCACGTAATGATAAAAACTCACCTCGTACCAATCTGGCAGTGGTCGTCCACCCAGTAAGTGCAAAAATAAGGATTAACTTGTCAACACCTGGGTTAAAAATTGTTACAAGCGTGATTAGCAAGAAAATTTGAGGAATCGAAAGCATGATATCTACAAATCTCATGATCATTGCATCAACAATACCACCAAAATATCCTGCAATTGCACCAAGTGCTGTACCAATCGTAATTGCCCCAGCAACTGAAGCAAACCCAACTAATAATGAAATTCTTGCTCCATACAATAATCGAGTTAAAAGATCGCGTCCAAATGTATCTGTACCTAATAAATGTTCCTTACTAGGGTCTACTAATCGCTTGAATAAATCCTGTTTGTCCGGATCATATGGCGTTAGTAATGGTGCAAATACCGCTGATAAGATAATAAAAACCAATAGCACTGCACCGATAACCGCAAGCTTATTTTTAAAGAACTTACGAGTCATTATTTTCATCATAGTGTCTGCCTTTGAACTTAAACCTTGAAGTTCTATTTCGTTTCCTGGTGCTAAATTAGGTTGTGCCATCCTTCTTTCCCCCCTCTAGTATTCAATTCTCGGATCAAAGATAGCGTACAGAATATCGGCTATAAGATTTCCTACTACTACTAATACGGAGGAAATAACTGTTATTGCCATAACGATTGGATAATCACGTTGAAAGGCAGAATCAACAAATAATTTACCAAGTCCCGGCCAACCGAATACAGATTCAACAATAACGGAACCACCGATAAAACTTGGTATCATTATTCCAAATATCGTAATAACCGGAATAAGACCATTTCGTAATCCATGCTTTAAGATTACTTTTCCTTCTCTAAAGCCTTTTGCTCTCGCAGTCCTCATATAGTCTTGGTTAACAACCTCGATCATACTTGAACGGGTATATCTTGTTAAACTAGCCATATCTGCTGTTGCTAAAACGAATGCAGGTAATATTAAATGATGGATACGATCCCAAATACTAAATGCTGAATTCAGTGTTTGCGTACCTGAAGCTGGGAACCAGTGTAAGTGAACAGAGAAAACCATAATTAAAATTAATCCAAACCAGAAATTTGGGATAGCAAGTCCTAAAAATGAGGAAACAGTAACTGTATAGTCAATTTTAGAATACGGGCGTACTGCTGAGATTACACCAAATGGTATTGCAATAGCGATGGCTAATATCGTGGATACTCCCATCAACAAGAGTGTGTTCGGCAATCGATTCCATATCAATTCAGATACATCACGACCTTTATTAATAATTGAATTACCAAAATCACCTTGAGCCATATTTCCTACCCATTTTAAATATTGAATATGGATGGGGTCATTAAGACCATATTTCTCCATAACAATTTCGCGATCCTTTGCACTAATATTAGGATCCATCATTAGTGCAGTTGGGTCTCCAGGAGCCATATGCATAATCGCGAATGAAATGATGGTAATTCCTAATAATAGGGGAATAGCCATTAAAGTTCGACGGATGATATATGAGACCATAGCTATTTCTCCTTCACATTTTAATAAGTTTAAAAGTCTATGTTTAATCTAGATACATATATCTAGGAATTTTCGGTTTTTAAAAAGAAAGAAGGAAGGGAAAATTTACCCTTCCCTCTGCATCTATCATGATTGTTTGCTTTTATTAGTTTGCAGGTTGTAACCACCATTTGTGCACATTGTAAAATGGTGATCTTGAGTGGAACTCATAACCTTGTAATTCTTCCGGCATAGCACGGAATTCTTCAGGATAATACAGGTATGTGTAAGCTTGATCTTCTACAAGAATTTGGTATAGTTCTTTGTGAATCTCTTTATACTTCTCAATGTCAGTTGTTTGTCTTGCTTCTTCCATTAACTTATCTGCTTCTGGATTGCTATACCATGTCATGTTTAAGCCTTCAGCAGATTGAGATGAGTGGAAGATGTCATATTGATCAGGGAATGTTGATAAAGCCCAACCAAGAATCATAGCTTCGTAATCCCAGTTTGGAGCAGAAACTGCATCAATGAATGCAGACCATTCAACGATTTCAGGTTTTGCTTCAACACCGATTTCTTTAAATTGTTGTTGTAATACTACAGCGATATCTTCACGGACTTTGTTACCTTGGTTTGTTTTGATAGAGAATGACATTTCTTTGCCATCTTTATCAACGATACCGTTACCGTTCGTATCTTCCCATCCAGCTTCTTTCAGTAATGCTTTTGCTTTTTCTAAATCATATTCAAATTGTGGTACATCATCATTATATGTCCACATTAATGGGCTGTCAGGAGCGTTAGCAGGTTGACCAGCACCATTCATAATGCTGTCAACAATTGCTTGTTTGTTTACAGCGTGTGTAAATGCTTGACGAACTTTTTTGTCTTTGAATCTATCATCTTTTTGGTTGAATGCAAGGTATGTGTAAGATAATGCTAAACCATTTTCAACTTTAGTACCATCAATTGCTTTTACAGTATCAATTTCAGTTCCTGGAAATGCATTGTACATATCGATTTCACCAGCTTGTAATGCAGCAATAAGTGCGTTTGCATCAGCTACATAACGTGTAGTGATTGTATCTAAGTGTGGACGACCTTCAAAATAGTCTTGGAATGCTTCTACTTTTACATATTCTCCATCTTTCCACTCAACGAACTTGAATGGACCAGTACCGATTGGGCTCTTAGTGTTGAACTCATTTTCATGTAATTCACCAGCAGGTACATCTTTTAAGATATGTTCAGGTAATACAGAATAGCTTAAAGTTGTTGGATAGAATGTTACGTCTACTTTGTTTAATGTAAATTTAACAGTGTAGTCGTCAATCTTTTCAACTTTTTCCATGCTTTCAAAGTTTGATTTACGCTCAGAAACTACATCTGGGTTTTTCATCAATCCATAAGAGAATACAACGTCATCAGCTGTCATTTCTTCTCCATCATGGAATTTAACACCTTGCTTAAGTTTTACAGTATACTCTAAACCATCGTCTGAAGCTTGGATATCTTCAGCTAGGTCATTTTCTACCTCAAGGTCTAGGTTAACTTTTACTAATCCATTGTAAATGAATCCTTCAATATCACTTGAAGCTGTGTCAGTTGAGAAATATGGGTTGAATAATGTTGGGCTACCAGCAGATCCAACTACTAGATCTCCACCATCGACTGGATCAGTGTTTTTTGGTTCTTCTTTTGCAGGTTCTTCTTTTGTAGGCTCTTCTTTTTGCGTGTCAGTACCAGCTTTATCGCCGCCTGAACAAGCCGCTAAGAAAAGTGACATTACAAGTGTTAGGACTAAAAATAGCCATAAGCTTTTTCTTAACTTCATGTTTGTTTCCCCCTATCATTTTGTTAGAATTTTTAGTTTTTACTGCGTAAATTGATCCCTCTAAGGTTGCATCTCCTCCCTTCAAAGAATCTATATATATTCTGTGCAGCCACCTTTATTCGTAAAGGTGACATGCAACAAAATGCCCTTGTTTGACTTCCTTAAATTCTGGGACTAACTGGCGGCAAATATCGGTTGCAGCTGGACATCGTGTGTGGAACACACAGCCACTTGGCGGATTTGACGGGCTTGGAAGCTCTCCTTTAAGTACAATTCGTTCCCTTTTTATCAAGCCTGTTTTTTTAGGAACTGGTACTGCCGATAATAAAGCTTGTGTATATGGATGAAGTGGTTCAGCATATAAATCTTCTTTATTAGCTAATTCCATCATTCTACCTAAATACATAACTCCCACTCTATCACTTATATGTCTTACAACACTCAAGTCATGTGAGATAAAGATGTACGTTAGTCCAAATTCTTCTTGAAGATCTTCCATTAAATTAATAACCTGTGCTTGGATCGACACGTCAAGTGCTGATACGGGTTCATCAGCGATAATCAATTCGGGATTTAAAGCGAGTGCTCTTGCAATACCGATTCTTTGACGCTGTCCACCCGAGAATTCATGTGGATATCTGTTGATAAAGGATGAGTTCAATCCAACAGTTTCCATTAATTCTTTTACTTTCTCTTCTCGTTCTTTAGCGGTGTATAATTTATGAGTTATTAATGGTTCTTTAATAATAGAGCGTAAAGTCTTTCTAGGATTAAGAGTTGCGAAAGGATCCTGGAATACCATTTGAATGTCTCTTCGAACAGATTTCCTTAACTCACTTTCTGACATATGTGTGATGTCTTTACCCTTAAAAATAATTTTTCCATCAGTTGGTTCGTACAATCGGATAATTGTTCTTCCTGTTGTTGATTTCCCACATCCAGACTCTCCAACTAGTCCAATTGTTTCCCCTTTTTTAATTTGGAGGCTAATGCCGTCAACCGCTTTAACATTACCTACATTACGCTGCAATAGACCAGCTTTGATTGGAAAATATTTTTTAACATCCTGAAGCTCAAGGATGATATTACTATTTTCTTGCGATGCCTTGACTTTTTCTTCATTTGTTGAAATCATGCTTTTGCCCCCTCGTCATCATATAGGAAACAGCGAACTGCTCTGTCTTTACCCATTTGTTTTAGCTGAGGTGCTTCTGCAAAACAGCGGTCAAAAGCCTTTGAACAACGCGGAGCAAATCTGCATCCTTTCGGCATATTTTCAGGTGATGGTACGTTTCCTTCGATTGATTGAAGGCGTCCAATTTCACCTTCTAATGCAGGTATCGAGTTCATCAATCCAACTGTGTATGGGTGTAGTGGTTCATCAAATAAATCTGCAACTGGTGATTGCTCAACAACCTGGCCACCGTACATAACTACGATATTATCCGCTACCTCTGACACGACTCCCAAATCATGTGTGATTAATAGAATTGAAGTATCAAATTTACGACTTAGGTCTTTCATTAAGTCAAGTATTTGAGCTTGTATCGTAACATCAAGTGCGGTTGTAGGCTCATCCGCAATTAAAAGTTTCGGGTTACAACTCATTGCGATCGCTATCATGACCCTTTGGCGCATACCACCTGAGAGACGATGTGGATAATCATTGATTAATTCCGCTGCCCTAGAGAAACCAACCAACTCCAACATTTCAATTGCTTTTTTAGTTGCTTCTGCTTTGGACATTTTTTGGTGATACATTAGCACTTCAATTATTTGTTCTCCAACAGTAAGAACTGGGTTAAGTGATGTCATTGGTTCTTGGAAAATCATTGATACATCATTTCCACGAACTTTACACATTTCAGCTTCGGATAAATCAACAAGGTTTTTACCATCAAGAATGATTTCACCTTCTACGATTTTTCCAGGTGGACTCGGTACAAGCTTCATAATTGAAAGCGAGGTAATACTTTTACCAGATCCAGACTCACCTACTATTGCTAAGGTTTCACCTTTATTTATTTTCAAATCAACGCCATCTACGGCAGGTATTACTGTTTTCTTTTTGTAGAAGTATGTTTTAAGATTTTTCACTTCTAGTAATGTAGCCATAAATTAGGTTCACCTTCCTTACCGGAACTAAAAAAGTTCACTCATTATTCAAAATATAATATATTTAGAGAAATATCAACCAAAAATTTCTAGTAATCTCTTATTTTACCAGAGTAAAGCTTTAAAGTGTAAAACGAACTAAATTATCTGACAAAAGAATCACCTAAATTTTATTACAGAAAGATTACAAATACAAGTCAATTTTTAAAATTGAGTTAATATACTCTAAAGAGTGAAAACTTCCTTTTCTCTTAATCTATTTAAAATTCTATTAAAACTATGTCGAAATTGCAAGATAATTTTTATTATTTTCATTATTTTTTTCTTAAATCCATTGATATAAATGGTTTTTTTAATGAAACATTCATAA